>NZ_MRCC01000017.1 GCF_001904655.1 Chroogloeocystis siderophila 5.2 s.c.1
CTCCTCTGTCTCACCTACTTGTGCCATACAACCAGTGACTTTTGCAAGAAGTCTACTGTTTCTCACTCAAGCAGATATTGGTTTTAAAGCAGAGACTATGGAAATTGTGGATCGTCAAGCAAAAAACCGTTTTGGAGTACTAGCGTACATTCTTGCTAGTGCTAAGCAGTTGCAACATATGGAGTGGTTTACAACTACAGTAGAGACAGAAAACGAAACGTTAAATTTGAAAGCAACAGCAGTAACAATCGCTAATGCTGTTCCTCCTACCTCACCTTTAGCACAAGGAACAGAAGGTGTAACAGCAGATGATGGATTATTAGATATTACAATCACTACGCCTCAAAGTCGGCTCAATATGGTGACAGCAGCGTATCAGTTGTTACGTTCTAGTTTAAATAAAACTGCTGTTCAACATAAGGATGTCATCTCGTTAAGAGCAAAATCTGTAAAAGCGATCGCCAACCCTCAACAAAAAGTTGCTCTTGATGGTAGTTTAGAAGGCAATACACCTGTAGAGATTGAGTGTATCCCAGCAAGCTTAAATATTGTGGTGCCAAAATAGCTAGACTTCTAGCTTAAACAAAATATGCTTGCATGGATCGAGTTGATTAAACCGAAATTTTTGACTTGTAACTATATTCATTTGACAAGTTTCAATCATCTCATGCCAGTTTTGTTCTGTTAAAAACTGATACGGAAGATGTATGTCGTAAGGTTTGTTACCAATAAAATCAGCAAGTTTTAAGCTTGTAAAATCTTTAGAAGTATTCCAATAGTGATCTTTGATTAAAACGTATTTATTGGCAACGCGTTTTGCTTCTTGAATTACTTGTAAAGCTTCTTCCGTATGATGAAGTACATCAATAATCAAAACACAATCAAAAGAGTTATCTGGAAACGGTAAATGATGACCATTGTATCGGATAACTGGGATATGCGTTTCTGATTGGAGATGAACGTCACATCCCATAAAATTGGTATCTACATCTTGGCTTGCTAGCTTGTTCTGTAATAAAGCAGCTAATTTTCCATCTGATGCACCTAAATCTAGTACGGATTTACTATTTTTGAGATGAGGGGCAAGAATCCGAGTTAAATATCTACGCCTGAGAGGAAACAAGATAGCTTCATTGAGCAATTTTAGAGTAGAAGTAGAGACAAGCTTGAGGGCAGAAATCGAAAGACTTTCGTAGGTTTTATCAGAAAGAAACATGAAATTCTCTAAGTTAATTGACGCGACAATTTTTGAGTGTAACAAGAAAATACTGACAATCTCGCGACTATCAATAAAAAACTTAATCGCTCTAATTTCATCTCAATTAACTTTTTAAATCATCTTTCTATAGATAGAAAAACAAACATACTAAACCTATGTCTAAAAATGAGGAATATCTGTTAGATGCTTAAAGTTATCCAATGATTTTCAGTGATTAAGTAAATGATTTTCTAATTAAGAGTTATTTTATGTTTTTAGTTAAAATAAGGTAAATAACGGAGAATTAAGACAACCAAAAATGAATGCTGATTCATTCGCTTATTGACGCTCACAAATCTAACTACGCCAATGAAGTGTCTGCGCTTTAATTGGGTTAACAAAAGGACGTCCCTGCATTTGAGAACGTGCAAATTCTGCTTTTAATCTGTAATACCAACGAGATTGAGCATCGGCATCTCCAACTAAAGTTAAGGGTGGATCGTGTTGCAAGCCCATTTGTTGTTTAATCAAAATTTCTCGATCTTGATTGAGAAAACTGCGAGTAAACGATAGCAACAATGGTTTGAGAAGAGGAAACCACGCTAAAGTTGTATAAAAAATAGTTGTTTCCTCAGTTTCAGTGTCTGAAATCGGAGTAATTGCGGTTAAGTTGCAAACCTTATGCTTTTCAGTAGTTACTTGCTCAATCCGAATTCCTGGTAGCTGAAATGAAATTTCGATATGGGGATTGCGCCCAACCAAGCGATAGAAAAAAGTTTGTTGTTCTAGTGGATGCCGTTGCATAGTAAAACCATACAACGATGGCTCAAAGGATTTAATTACTTCATTGAGTATTTGAGGCGATCGCCACCACCACGCCTGATGAACAAAAGCAATATGTGCAGGGTCGATTAACCCCACTACAGCATGATCGACATCACAAGGAAAACGGATTGTCTCGACAGCTTGGTAAGATTGATTTTCAAAACCAGGAACTTGGGGAACTGATTCTTGAGGCTGGGAGTCACTATCTGACATATAAATCCAGATATTTCCTTGCACCTCGCACGTTGGATAACTTTTGGTTTCGTCTCGTTTTGCACAGACTATACCTGAACAATCTCGACTAAAAACGATTGGCTCACTTAAGAGAGTTTTGGAAAGTGTTTGTCCAAGCTTAAGCTGCTCACCTGGTAGGGCATAATACCAAGTATTTCTTAAAAACAAAGGTGTTGTCGTCATTTGATAATTGCTAAGTAGGTGAGCACAATTTGTCAGGTAACGGGTAATGGTTAACGGGTAAGCATTTAGCGCTAAGTAATTAGCATTTAACAACCAAACAAAAGCTAATCGCTAATAGTTACTAACCCTGAAGTTATGCTAATTTTTACCGACTTACTCAGGATTTACTTTATTGAGCTAGTAGCGAATTCATGTGCGATATGGCTAGCTTGTCACTGGAGGTAGAGCAATTGGACTCAACTCTAAATCAGGATGATCTGCGATTATTTGCTCTAAATTCCACTGATTTTTAAACAACAGCACAGGGCGATTCCAACGGTCTTTTGCTACAAAGGTATTAAACAAGCGACCTACTTTCTCTAAGGCTTCCCAACCATCCGTAACCCATTGCGCCACTGAGTACGGCAAAATTTCTAGGCGAGTTTCCACACTATACTCATTCAGCAACCGAAACTGTACGACCTCAAACTGAAGTTGTCCAATTGCTGCCAAAATTGGATCGCGCTTACTCTCATCAGTTGAGTTAAGAATTTGAATCGCGCCTTCTTCTTGCAATTCAGATACGCCTTTATTGAAGTTTTTATATTTTGTTGGATCGGCGTTTTTGAGGAAAGCAAACATTTCTGGTGAGAAGGAAGGAATATCAGGATACCTTACTCTTTCTCCTACACAAACAGTATCGCTGATCGCAAAACTACCAGGGTTATTCAAACCCACAACATCTCCAGCATAAGCAACTTCAACGGTTTCTCGGTCTTGAGCAAATAGCTTTTGCGGATGTGATAGACGAATAGTCTTACCCGTACGGGCATGAGTCACTACCATGTCTTTTTCAAACTTACCAGAACACACCCGTAAAAAGGCGACGCGATCGCGGTGTTTGGGATCCATGTTTGCCTGTAACTTAAAGACAAATCCCGAAAATTCTGGATATGTAGGCGGAATTTCACCTTGATTACTTTCATGGGCAGTCGGTTCCAGGGCATAATCTAAAAATGCTTCCAAAAACAACTCCACACCAAAGTTATTCATGGCACTACCAAAAAATACAGGTGTCAGCTTACCTTGATGAATTGCTTCTATATCCAATTCGGAACCAATACCATCGAGTAGTTCCAAATCTTCTTTGAGTTGATGATACAACTCTGGTTCCAGTAATGATTCAAGACGAGGATCTCCCAGAGAAATTACGGTATCAGCAGCTTTTTTACTACCGTGTGCGGCTGTTTTCTGAAATAAATGAATGCGCTGTTGACGCCGATCAAAGACACCTCGAAATTGATCGCCTGTGCCAATGGACCAGTTGACGACGTAAGTAGTTAACCCTAATTCTTGCTCAATTTCATCAATAAGTTCTAGTGGAGTTAAGCTAGGGCGATCAAGCTTGTTAATGAAGGTGAAAATAGGCAGTTGACGCATTCGACACACTTCAAACAGCTTGCGTGTCTGCGTTTCTAAACCTTTTGCCGCATCAATGAGCATGACAGCATTATCCGCAGCGGCGAGGGTGCGATAAGTATCTTCACTGAAATCTTGGTGTCCTGGAGTATCCAACAAATTTAGTAAATGTTCTCGATACTCAAACTGCAACACAGTGGATGTGATAGAGATTCCCCGTTGTTGCTCCATCGCCATCCAGTCAGATGTGGCACTACGCTGTGCCTTTTTTGCTTTAACGGCTCCCGCTTCTTGGATAGCACCACCATATAACAAAAGTTTCTCAGTGAGAGTCGTTTTACCTGCGTCTGGGTGAGAAATAATAGCAAAATTGCGACGACGGCTGACTTCCCAAACGAGTTGCTCAGAAAGTAAATTGTTCTGCACCTGTGCAGGTTGCACCTTTAATTTCATAATCTTGATTTCTAATATTGCTGTACTTAGTAGTCACAACACTCAGGACTATCTGTGAATTGATTCAGAAGCTTAAAAAACATTGGAGTGAGAGCAATTCTGAAGAGATTCGGTACAGCAATCTTACGGTGGGCACTGACCGCCGATAGGAATAATATATTGGCGAATTGTAGAGGAACAGTAGCTCACAGTTTAGAACAAATTTGTAGTACCATCTCTACTAATAACAGCATTTGCGACAATTGACAACCGTAAAATGACTTTAAGCCAAATCAATGAGGTCGAGAAGTCATAACTTAGAAATGTACGCTACTGCAATACTCTTAATCCCGATCGCGGTATAAATACGTGAATTGCAGCGTCAAATCATTGATTGTGACGCTGCACAAAAAATTAAACATCAAGTATTTGGTTAAGAAATAGAAAAAGGCTTATTGGTTTCATCATAGTGATAGCTTTGCTTTTCTCGCACAATCGCCAACCCTTCTTGAAGTGCAGTCAGGCGATCGCCCATCCAGTACTGTCCTGGAATTAAACCAACAATACCCATCTTCTCCAAGCGCCGTTTGACTTTTCCTGTTGCTCCAACAACTATCACTTCTCGTCCTTGATCGAGTGCTTCTTGAATCGCATTTTCAATTGCCAAAGAAGAAGTGACACCAAGGATAGGAACTTCAGCTAAATCGACAATTAAAACATCATAATTGGCGATCGCACTATGTTCTCGTGCAATAGCTTTAGCAACACCAAAAATCATCGGTCCACTCAGATGGAACAGTAACACGCGCCCATTAGCTAAATCCAAAAGTTGCTTTTCTTCAGCAGTGAGGACAATTTGATCGTCAGCGTCAGTAATCGCTTTTACCGAATTGGATTGCAGTTGGTCGAGGCGCTCAATCGTCAAGATATTAGCAATAAATACCCCAACAGCTACAGCTACCATCAAATCAACAAATACTGTGAGCAATACCACACTATAGACAATTCCGGCTGCCTTCCAAGAGATTTTATGAACCCGCTTGAGAAAGCCCCAATCGATAATGTTAATTCCTACTTTCAAGACAATTCCAGCTAAGACTGCTAAGGGAATACCAGATGTTAAGGGAGCTGCCCACAAAACCACAATTAAAAGCACTAAAGCTCGGCTAATACCTGATAATGCAGTACGCCCACCAGCTTGAATATTAACTACAGTCGCCGTGGTTGCTCCAGAACCAGCAATTCCACCACATAAACCTGTAATTAAATTAGCAACTCCTTGACCAATAAGTTCCTTATTAGATTTGTGTTCAGTGCGGGTAAGACTGTCAGATACTAGACACGTTAAGAGGCAATCAATCGAACCTACCATGCCCAATATAACTGCATTTACAAACATTAACCGCAAATTTTCAGGGCTAAATGTGGGAATTTGTAGTTGAGGTAAGCCTGGGGTAATTTCTCCAATTGTGGCAATAGTGCGAATTTCAACACCACTCAAGAAGATCAAAGAAATTGCTGTACCAATTATTAAAGCAACGAGTTGCGGCGGAACAACTTTTTTAAGTTGAGCAGGGTAAAAGAACAGAATTGCTAAAGTTATTACCCCTAACATAGTTTCCCAAGGATTAATATTAGTTATCAGAGTTGGTAAGTTCTGAATAACGCCAATCACTCCACCCTTGGGTGTTTCTTGTCCGAGAAAAGGTGCAATTTGAATAAAGATCAGAATTACACCAATTCCTGTCATAAATCCAGAAATTACGTTATAGGGCAACATCGTAATATACCGCCCCAATCGCAATACTCCAAAGATGATTTGAAACACTCCTCCCATCATGATGACAGTAAATGCCATTGCCAGACCATTTTCAGGATTATTAGCTGTTAATCCGGCAATGACTGCGGTAACAATTACCGTCATTGGACCCGTTGGCTCAGAAATTAGACTAGGTGTACCACCGAACAAAGCAGCAAAAAAGCCGACTAATATTGCACCCCACAAACCAGCAGAAGCACCTGCACCCGAAGCAATACCAAAAGCTAATGCCATTGGTAAAGCAACAACCGCCGCCGTTAATCCTCCTAGAAGATCTCCTTGTAAGTTACGGAAATGAATTTGATTTGTTACTTGCATGAAAGGTTTTCCTTCATTGAAAAATCGAGTTGGATACAGATAAATTGAGTTAACGAAATAGCAATATAGGAATGCTGCTACTTTGCAATATTTGAGTCGTGGTACTACCGATCGCTAGATGCCGAATGCGGCTATGTCCATAAGCTCCCATCAACAAAAGGCTAATATTTTGTTGAGTAATATAGTTAGCGATCGCTTTTTCAGGTTCTCCTGTTAAAACGTGACAAACAGGCTTATATGCTGCATTTTGCAACCATTCTTGGGCTTCCCTAATTCTGGCGATCACTATTGGTTCAGAGCTATTTTTAACTACCATGAGTAGATGTATCTCTAAACGCTGAAAGCTAGGAAAATCTCCTAAAAATTGCAGTATCGTCTTGCTACTTGAACTTCCATCGTAAGCAACTAAGATGCGAGCGATCGGTTGAAATTTAAGAGGAGTAATTAAGCAGGGCTTACGACTGCTACGAATAACTTGATCTACATTTGCCCCTATTCCAGGCGCAGATGCTGATTCTCCTTGTTTGCCTGACACAATCAAATCTGAATTATCTTCAAATTCATCAAGAAAATCTCCTAAAAATCCTGTTTTATGAATCAAATTAAATTCTTCTACGCCCTCATTTTTGAGGGTTTTATCAGCATTTTGTAAAATCAATTTTGATCATTGATTGTTCAGCTTGGCTTTTTCATGTTCTAAGTTCACTAATTCGTTAAGTAATTGCTCTGAAGCACCAAGTCCAATACTACCGCTTAAATTGCCAGTAGAAGTGACTTTTTGAGTGCGAATATCTGTTACAGATAAAACATTTATGTGGGCATTAAATTGAATAGCAAACCAAGCTCCATATCGATAAACGCCTTCAGCAAAAGCAGAGCCATCAGTACACAGTAAAATATTTTTCAGAGTAGTTTTAGCTGCTAATCAGCAAAGAATTAAAAGGCAAATATCCTACTGTTTCAGAGCATTGAATTTTTGATGAATTGCCAATTTATTAAGCAAGGTAGCACTAGCTTCATTCAATCCAATTAGCTCTACTTCTGCTCCATTACGGCGAAATTTAAGTGCTGCTTTATCAAGTACCTCAACTGCTCCTTGATCCCACAAATGAGCATAAGTTAAATCAATAGTGACGCGATCGACTAGTTCTGTAAAATCAAAAGATTCTAGAAACTCATCTCTCGATAAAAAGAAAATTTGTCCGGTAACTTTGTAGATGCGATGCGAGCCATCGTTACTCAGCACTTTATCTACAATTACCAACTGAGCAATCTTGCGCGAGAAGAATACTGTACTCATAACAATACCTGTCACGACACCCAGAGCAAAATTACGAGTAAAAATTGTGACTAACATCGTCGTCAACATCACAGCCGTTTCGCTGCGGGGAATGCGCGGGATATTTTTAAAAGATGACCAGCGAAATGTACCAATTGATACCATGATCATGACGGCTACTAGCGTCGCCATTGGCATTTGCTTAACCCAATCTTGCAAAAACAAAATGGCAAACAACAGAAAAACGCCGGATGCAAGAGTTGACAGTCTTCCGCGTCCCCCAGACTGCACATTGATCACCGATTGACCAATCATGCCACATCCAGCCATCCCCCCAAAAAATGCCGTCACGATATTAGCAATGCCTTGTCCTCTGGCTTCTTGGTTTTTATTACTGGGGGTATCAGTGAGTTCGTCTACTAAAGAGGCGGTTAAGAACGAAGCTAATAAACCAACGATCGCCAAAGTCAAAGAATATGGCAGGATAATCCTTAATGTGTCTAAAGTTAACGGAACTTGCGGTAGAGCAAACAAGGGTAGAGTAGTGGGCAACTCTCCCATATCTCCAACAGTGGGAACATCTAGTTTTAAAGCGATCGCAGCTAAAGTCATCACTGCTAAAGCGACAAGGGGAGAGGGAATTGCTTTAGTAAAGCGCGGTAGAATATAAATAATCGCTAGCGACAGAATAGCTAATACATATACAGTTGGCGGCACATTTGTCAGTTGGGGCAACTGCGCGAGAAAAATTAATACTGCTAGTGCATTGATGTAGCCAATCATCACCGCTCTGGGAATATACCGCATTTGGCGACCCAGCTTTAGCACCCCAAACACAACTTGCAAGGCTCCTGTTAACAAGGTAGCGGCGAATAAATACTGCAAACCATGATCTCGCACCAAATCAATCATCAGCAGCGCCATAGCTCCTGTAGCCGCAGAAATCGAGCCAGGTCTACCGCCTAAAAACGCTGTCATGACTGCAATAATGAATGATGCATAAAGTCCAACTTTGGGATCAACTCCAGCAATAATCGAAAAGGCGATCGCTTCCGGAATTAGGGCAAGCCCTACGACTGTTCCTGCCATAATGTCTTGTCGAGTGTTAAAAAACCACTCTCGCCTCAGAAGTGTTCCGTTCAAGTTTCCTCCTAACGTCTTTCATTGAATAAACATTGAATAAACATTGCCAGTACAAATTTGCACCTCAAAGAACCCACGAATTAGCAAGTGAGGCAACTGAAATAAGTTATGTTGTGACATCAGATAGTAGCTTTACGCACGCAAGCAGAAATCACGCCGACGTGGAGGTATTTATATCTTTGGATGCGATCGCACCGAATTAAAGCTATTCAGCTTGGCTTCCTGATAATCAGCTTTAAAGATTTTTCATCGTTGCAAAGCTCAAACCCCACATTAAGGTGGACAATTCCAACTGTTTGAAGCTACCGAAGAGATTGATACCTGCAACATTATCTAAACCCGCTTACTGGTAAACGATGACTAAAGTCTGCGTATGTGGTGTAAGCGTATCATAACTCTGTAACAATCTGCAATAAAATTTAAGAATGCATTACCAAAAATTGTCAATCTGCTGAAATGGAATAATAAAGTGAGTGGTATTACTTCTATAAAGATGCAAAACTTAGACCGTTTTCCTCAAAGTAAAGTTATTTCTAAAAATTGGCAAATCAGTAAACTCCCAGGATTAAACGCGCAAGAACAAGCACAACTTGCACAACTCGGTGTCTCTACAACACTGCAACTATTACAACAATGTCAAACTACTACTCAACGACAAGCATTAGCAACACAGCTACGCGTAAGAGTTGAAACTGTCAACAAATGGGTAGCTTTAGCAAATTTAGCGCGAATTCCTAGTGTTGGCTGTCAATATTGTGGAGTATTACTGCACATAGGAATTATCTCAGTTGCCCAACTCGCGCAAACTCCACTGCATCAGTTACATCAACAAGTTTTGCGATTGCAAGTTACCACAACTCAACGTCGCGATTTGTGTCCTTCTCGAAGTGAAATGCAAGTATGGATTAACCAAGCGCGATCGCTTGCCTCGCATTTGTAATACAGTTATATTTATATTTGTAGTACAACGAGTACATTGTCATGACGTCTCAGTTTGAATATGACATCATCTCTAACGCTGAAGACGAGCAAAGACTAGGAAAAATCTTACAGCAGTGCTTCAACTCTCCACCCGACAGCATCAAAACTTACCTTCAACGTGTTGGTAGAGAAAACTTCCGCAGCATCCGTCATTCAAACCAAATTATTGGTGGTTTAGTGATTCTTCCCCAAGGACAATGGTTTGGGGCTGAGTGTGTCCCCATGGGAGGAATTCAAGCAGTGGGTATAGCCCCAGAATATCGCGGTTCTGGTGCAGCATTAGAATTAATGCAACAAACTGTCAAAGAACTCTATGCGCAGGGTATAGCAATTTCTACGCTGTATCCTGCAACGCAACGATTGTATCGCCAAGCCGGATACGAACAAGGTGGAAGCCTTTGCACTTGGGAAATGCCAACACAGAGTATTATGATGCGCGATCGCACACTACCAATGCAAGCTGTCGCCCTTGATTGTCATAAATTCTATAATCTTCATCAGCAACAAGCAAAATCAACAAATGGTTATTTGCAAAGTCATCAATCGATTTGGCAAGAGATCGTTGAATTATCTACTTATGCTTATCTGATTGGCGATCGACCTGAAGGTTATCTACTGTTTAAACAACAGGAAGTTAATAATAGCAGTTGTCTTGTAATCCGCGATCTTGTCTTGCTTACTGCAGGCGCAGTGCAGCGTTTCTGGACATTTATTAGCGATCACCGTTCGCAAGTTGAAAAAGTACGATGGAGGGCTTCTCCTAACAATTTCTTAACGCTAGTTTTGCCGGAACAAACTGCTAAATTAGCAAACTTAGAGCATTGGATGGTGCGAATCGTAGATGTTATGAAAGCTTTAGAGAAACGTGGTTATCCACAAGAATTAATCACCGAATTACATTTGGAAGTTCGTGATGACTTGATTGTAGAAAATAACGACAAATTCATTTTAAAAGTAGCACAAGGACGCGGTGAAGTAGTACGAGGAGGAAAAGGAGAATTAAAGCTTGATGTCAGAGGATTATCTCCCCTATACACAGGATTATTTACACCACAGCAATTGCAACTTGTAGGATGGTTAGAAGCTACAGAAACAGCTTTATCAATAGCAACACAGATTTTTGTTAGTTCTTCACCTTGGATGTCAGACTTCTTTTGATTAGAAATGAACTACAGTGCAGAAATAGTGAAAGATTACGGGTTATCTAATAAAGTGGCTTTAGTGACGGGAGTGAGTCGCATTCAAGGAATTGGCTTTGCGATCGCTCGTGCTTTAGCTGAAGCTGGGGCGAATGTTTTTACAACTTATTATCGTCCGTATGATGCTTTGATGCCTTGGGGAAGCCGCGATCAAGAAGCAGAAGAAATTATTACCATGCTGCAATCTTATCAAGTAAAAGCTGCTGGATTGGAAGCGAATCTTGCTGAATCAGAGATACCAAAACAATTATTTGAACAAGTAGAAAATTTACTGGGTTCGGTGGATATTTTGGTGAACAATGCAGCATACGATGAACAAGTTGATATCTACTCGCTATCTGCTGATTTACTTGATACACACTATGCAGTCAATGTACGGGGAACTACACTGTTGTGTCAAGAATTCGCACAGCGTCACGATGGACGGTTAGGGGGAAGAATCATTAATCTGACTTCTGGTCAGAGTTTAGCACCAATGCCAGAGAACCTCCCTTATGCAATTACGAAAGGCGCAATCGAGGCACTAACTATCAGTTTAAGCGCTAGCTTGGCAGAGAAAAATATTACGGTTAATGCAGTCGATCCTGGTGCAACAGATACGGATTGGATGAGTGCAGAATTTCGGAATCAACTTGCAATAAAATCGCCCTTTGGTCGTGTTGGTACACCAGAAGATGCAGCACGCGTTATTCTGTTTCTAGCTTCCGCGCAAGCACAATGGATTACCGGACAAATTATTCGTTCAAGGGGTGGATTGTAATACTACTGTATTTGTTGCAAAAACTTTAATGTATGGGTGAAAGCACAATGACTTTCAGTCAATAGACACAATCAATCTCCTTTTAGAAAGTTGAGGTCATCAAACGATGACTCATGAAGGCGTGTATAGAGGCATTGTGATATGAGTATGACTGGACTGTCTGTGTCTGATACAACTACACAAGAAACCAACATTTGACTTAATGATGTTGCTCAAGAGTATGGATTAGACGACAAACATTTAGTTTTTCAAGGACTTCGGATGACATTGCAGGTGTTGCGCGATCGCCTCATCCTGCTTGAAGCTAACCACTTGGGTGCTCAACTGCCCATTTTATTGATGAGTAGTTTCTATTACGAAAACTGGCGTCCTTCTACTAGCCCTAGTCAAGAAAGGAAGAAAGATGAATTTTTTAATAGCATCCGCAATCGACTGCAAAACGTAAATGCTAACATGGATATTGAGGGGATGGCGGGAGAAATCGAAGTCATGACTGGTATTTTACCTTCTGGCCTAAAAAAATTATGCTTTGAATCAGTAAGAGCATAGACTAAGAAACAAGCTTTCTCTTGAGCAGTCATGATGGAGATCTGATGCAGATTTAAAAACAATACTTCTAGCTTAATACCAATTCTCTATGAGCCTGCATAGAATAAAGCTTGGTGAAAGAGCGCTTCAAGGATGAAATCATAACTTGTCAAAGAGGATACTAACTCAGAAGATAATTGAGCTAATTCATCTTAGATATGTTGACGCAATTGTCTCCTTTTAGACAATGTTTTTTAGTTTCGAGAAGGAGCGATAATACTTTAAAAAACACACTTGCAGATCTCCGAGTTCTATCTTAGGCAAAGTTATTTTACGGTCTCTGCACTAGAAAAATAAATGATTATCATTTTTATTTCTCTCTTAACTTTATTGCAGCTTCAAAATTCCAAAGCCTTGTATTACTGAGGTTTTAGGGTGCTTGTCACCCCAAAACCGCGACCTGTCTGGAATCAGCTGCCCATCAGCGCCTGGGCGAGTCCGATGTAGAGCGGTATTCCCAAGGCAATCGCAACCGGCGTGCCGATGGCTGTGGACGCGCCTATGTAGGCGGAGGGATTGGCTGACGGGATACCGGCTCGTAAAGTGGGCGGTCCTGAGATGTCTGAACTGGAAGCCGCAATGATGGCTAGGAGGGCGACGCCGCCAGGGCTGAACCCCGTTGCGTAGTGGGCAATCATGCCGAGACCGAACGCTATGAACCCATGCAGCAGCGGCGCTACCAGGGCATACAAGGCGTACCACTGAGCCACCTTGCGTAGCTCACCAAGCCTTGCCCAGGCTTCCATACCCATTACCAGCATCAGTATCGAAAGCAGTCCGCGGAAGAGGGGCTCGTAGAAGCTTTCAAAGACACTTTCCGGTCGGGTTATCAGACCTAGAGCAAGACCGAGCAGCAGTGCTGATAGGGCAGATCCCTGGAGGCTTTCTTTCACGATTGGCCATATTTTGACCCGCTTGCCTGCAGTACCGCGCTGTTCGCGGGGATACCCGCTTGCGGTAATGCGCTGCTTGCTGAGATACTCCTGCCTGCTGGTGGGATACTCCAGCTTGCTGAAAGATGCGTCTGCGGTACTGAAAGATGCGCCTGCGGTACTGAAAGATGCGCCTGCGGTACTGAAAGATGTGTCTGCGGTACTGAAAGATGTGTCTGCGGTATCGCGCTGCTGACTGAGATGCTCCCGCTTGCTAGTATAAATGCTGGCTACAACGATCGCAGTCACGAGTGCTGGGATGTCCATGAAGGGATAGAGTGCGCCGGTCCAGGCTTCGTATTGAATGCCTTGCGCTTCCAGTACCGTTATGCCAGCGGCGAGGGTAGAGCCACTCACGGCACCGAATAAGCCTGCAGTCGCAACGGCATCCACGGTTCTGACTTTCGGCAGCTTGGCCAGCGTGTAGCGCCCGATGAACACGATAAGGATTCCCATTACCACGGCGAACAGCGCGGGCAACAGCATCTCCGCCAAATTGGCACTGCGGATCGCAATACCGCCGCCCAGACCGACTTTGATGAGCAGCATGAAGACGATAAACTTATAGATCGCATCTGGAATTTGCAGTTGGCTACCGAGGGCGGCAAGGACTATACCTCCAATTAGAAAGCTGAGCGTCGGGGACTGAAACTGCGCCCCAAATTTCGCCAAGAAATCGAGCAAGAAATCCACCAATACCTCCTTTCGTCTCCTCTAACGAAGAGCGATTATTGTGATAAGTGAGTTTTGAAAAGTAAGGTGAAGCACTTCACCCCTATAGCACAGGTGTTACGCGAGAACCTGTCAACAGGTGTTCAGAGATGGTTGCTCTCCGAACGGAGCCGGAAGGTGATAGCTATCCTGCACTACTCTGCATAGATCTTGATCTATCAATATCTGAGCCTTAATGTGTTTAAGTCTATCCCGAAATGCACAAATTTTTGCGCTCTCTAACATGGATTTGAAACGCAATATCAAATTCAAATTATAAGTTTTTCTTTATGTTTGGCGATATCCGCTGCTGGTTAATGTGAATTGCGATCGCATTTTCTTAATGCAGACATGCCCTTTACCACCGATCAAGAAGATCCAACCATGGGAGGGTTCTAAAGCACAGAGCAAGCGGCGATTACTGCCATACACCTGCACCATCCACCCCTCATCTGTATCCAACTTTAATTGTGGCTGCCTCGATTCAAACTTATTCATGGTTTTCGCTCCATGCTGGTTGTATGTATCGCTTACAGGCTGCTTGCCTGTAGTCTCACGGAACACCTGTCGAAAATTCACCTGTGTGATGTGTGTAGCAGCTTCAGAACAGTGGTTGTGTCTTTGAGCTGCTTTCGCTGAATTTATAGATATAAGCCTATATTTCAAGCACATACCATATTTCTAAGTTTATGCAATACCTGACTAACAAGCAGCATTTTTTATAAAATATTGCTTCAAATTTGCCGAAACTATTGATAACTGAAACTTATAGTTTGAACCTGCGCGGCTATACCGCACCTGATTTCTATGAATTCTGCATGACCAGCTCGTCGATTGCCACACATTAGTTCGCATATGGGAGGAATCACTCTGAGTGACATCTGTTTGATGGTGCGTTGCTTTAGCTTGCTCAATAAGGTGGCGCTCATCTGCGATCAGCAGTGCTTCTCCTGTTGACCGATCGATGGTATGATGCTAATGTGCTCGCTATGGCAGCGCGCTATTACGCAATGTGTATACGAACGCGATGGTACTCCTTTCGTCGATTCAGATTAGCGTGATAGTAAACGGTGCCGTCATTTTACTGAGTTTCTGTGTAGTTAAATGACTACATGCGCCAAGAGGTACCCCACATGACCCAGCAAGCCAGCAAGCTCGTCATCGTCACGGAAAAGTTGCTGCTCAAACAGATCGCCAAGATTATCGATGAAGTTGGGGCTACCGGTTATACGGTAGTGCCCGCTGGCGGTAAAGGCAGTCGCAACGAGCGCACGTCGGGACAACCCATCGTTTCCGACACCTACTCGAATATAAAGATCGAAGTGCTCACCGCCAATCGAGATATAGCCCTGAAGATTGCTGATGAGATCGCAGTGAAGTTTTTCGACGATTATTCGGGCATCGCCTATCTGTGTGAAGCGGAGGTACTGCACGCGCACCAGTTCTGACTCAAAACTCTGTCTTCCACGGTCAATGGTCTCATCATGAGAACGTCACCACTTTCGAGAATTCAATTTGAGAGTTTCGGGTCTGCTGATAGTGCTTCAGGGCATAGGCTTACGGGGAACATTGTGCTTGTCACCGACAAATGAACACATTAACCATCGCTCAAACACTTCCGTCACTCGTGCAATTGCTGCTAATTCCACAAACTGCCGCCCGCAAACTTGGCAACGAAATCGAGGTTTGTGATAGTGTGTCCGTATTTGATGATTTGCGTTGATTGGCACTGGTGACAGTTCATTGCCATGCCTGAAATTACTGAGTATGATCACTTATCACCTTACCATTGCTATGCGTAACTACCGAAACGCCGAACTTTATTGCTGCTTGACCTGATTCAAATAAAAATGCTGAAAATTTCGGTAGTGATTTTGATGAAACGCGACCAGAATCGTGATGATTTTGCTCAAGCATCAGCTTATTCCTCCCTGCTTTAACAGCTGTTTACGCCATTGCGCTTCAAATACTTGACACAAATCATCTACATGACAGAACAATACCTTTAAACTAAACATAAAGTAGTTTGCTGAATTCGTCGTTATTTTCAGCTTACTACTTATCCCGAACTCAGGTTCAGTACGCCCATTGATAAGGCAAAAAAAATTTAATATGTAAATAATACCACCTCATAATTCATACCTGTGCGCCTCTTTTAACTTTACAAGCCGCCTTTAGCCGAACACGACTTACCATGTCACCACTTGCTCAAAAACTCTGGCGCGATCTCTTGCATTGGCGAGGACAAGCGATCGCGATCATACTGGTTGTTGCGTGTGGTATTGCTAGCTTTGTTTCGATGTTAAGTGCATATCATTCATTGCAACTATCGCAAGCGACATATTATGAGCAATATCGCTTTGCAGATATATTCGTACAACTGAAGCGTGCGCCTGAGTCATTTGTTAATCAAATTGCTGCTATTTCAGGGGTAGCACAATTACAAACACGAGTTGTGATGGATGTCACACTCGATATTCCACAACGCGATGAACCAGCGATCGGACGGTTGATATCAATTCCTGAACAGCCGAGTGTCATGCTAAACGATCTTTATTTGCGTCAAGGGCGATACATTCAAGCAGGGCGTAACCATGAAGTATTAGTCAGTGAAGCCTTTGTTAACGCCAATCAACTGCAATTAGGAGATATGCTAGGAGCCGTTATTAATGGGCGCTGGCAATCTTTGCAGATTGTTGGTATTGCGCTTTCGCCTGAATATATTTATGAAATTCGTGGTGCAGGAAATTTGTTTCCAGACAACGAGCGGTTTGGCGTGTTATGGATAGGACGCGAGGCGTTAGCTACTGCATTTAACATGGATGGTGCATTTAATGATCTTACTCTGTCGCTGATGCCCCAAGCAAGTCAAGCTGATATCATTTCTCAACTCGATCGCTTGCTAGCACCTTATGGTGGTTTAGGAGCTTACGGAAGAGAAGATCAAATTTCGCATCGAGTTTTATCCGATGAAATTACGCAACTACAAGGAACAGCTACAGTAGTACCGATTGTCTTTTTAGGAATTGCAGCATTTCTGTTGCATATCTCACTATCACGACTGGTGAGTACCCAGCGCGAACAAATTGCAGTACTCAAAGCTTTTGGGTATAGCAATAACACAATCGGTATGCATTACTTCAAATTTGTGCTGGCGATTGTCTTGGTGGGAGCAATATTTGGAACAGGAATTGGGGTATGGTTCGGCAATGCTGTGACACATACTTATGCTCAGTTTTACGCTTTTCCTGTGTTGCGCTACGAAGCCAGAATCGAATTGATTATTGCAGCAATTGTCATCAGTGGAGGAGCAGCACTATTTGGGGCTTTTATTGCTGTGCGACGTGCTGTATTGTTACCACCTGCTGAAGCCATGCGCCCAGAACCACCTGCGGTATTTCGCCTGACATTGATCGAACGGATGGGACTGCATACTTGGCTATCGCCTGTAGGACGCATGATTGCGCGAAATATTGAGCGTAAACCCGTACAAGCATTTTTTGCAGCCTTAGGAATTGCGCTTGCGATTGCGATGCTTGTGGTGGGACGTTACTTGATTGATGCTGTTGAATACATGATTGATGTGCAGTTTCGTCAGGTGCAGCGTGAGGATATCACAATCGTATTCAACAATCCTCGTCCGGCTCGCGTCCGTTACGAAGTCAATCGTTTACCTGGTGTTTTGTCCTCCGAACCTTTTCGCAGTGTAGCAGCCCGCTTACGCTTTGAACATCGATCGCGCCGCATTGCCATCACAGGGTTAGAACCAACAGGAAAATTGCGTCGCTTAATTGATCGACAACTCAACACAGTTAATTTACCACCTAATGGTATCGTTTTAACCAAAGCCTTAGCAGATATCTTACACATTGGTTCAGGAGATCTACTCACAGTTGAAGTTTTAGAAGAAGAACGCCCGATCCGCACAGTTCCAGTTGTTGGATTCGTTGATGAGATGATTGGTGTTGCTGCTTACATGGATATTCATGCGTTAAATCGATTGATGCAAGAAGGAGGCACAATTTCAGGCGCATTTTTAGCAATTGATACCAACCAAACCAATCAATTATATACGCTATTAAAACGAACACCCGCTGTTACCGGAATTTCTATTCGTCAAGCTGCGATCGCCCAGTTTCAAGAAACAATCGCTAGCAGTAGAGCAATTTTTACTACTGTTTTGGTGATTTTCGCCTGTATTATTGCTTTTGGTGTTGTCTACAATTCAGCAAGAATTGCCCTATCAGAACGCAGTCGCGAATTAGCAACTTTACGCATTATGGGCTTTTCTCGCGCTCAAGTAACAGTGATTCTTTTGGGTGAACAAGCTGCGATTATTCTATTTGCCCTTCCTTGGGGTTTTGTGTTGGGTTATGCTTTCTCAGCATTTTTGTCTGCAGCTTTTGAGTCAGAACTGTATCGCATTCCCTTAATTATCACTAAAACAAGTTATGCTTTTGCTTTTGGTGTGATTGCGATCGCCGCGATCATTTCAGGATTCATTATTCGCCGTCAGGTAAATCGACTTGATTTAGTTGCAGTCCTTAAAACTCGTGAGTAGCAGAGGAAACAGAGAGAGATTTGTGCATCAATGAGAACTTGACAAATCAACCGTTGATTGTTATGGTGCGATTATCTTCTATTTGTTCTGTAGGGTGCAAGATCACTAATTCGCCAGCAGTTAAACCTTGCTGAATTTCTGCGGTAGTATCACTGCGTTGCCCAACTGTGACTTTACGTCTTTGGGCTTTACCGTTATTAACGACAAATACGCACCAAGCGCGATCGCAACGAAACATTGCACTTAATGGCACTTGTATCACATCGGGTTTTTCCCAAACTACAATTTGCACATCGACGCGATAGCCATCGCCGAGTACTGTTGATGCATCAATACTACTGATAACGTTTACGCGCTGTTCTTCTACGCCCAAAGCCGATGTTTTTGTAAAAGCGGAAGGCTCAATACGCCGTACTTGTCCTTTAAGTTGTGTTGTCCCTGACGTGACGTATACTGCATTACCGACAGCAACTCGTTCTGCATCGCTAGACAAAACATCGACAACGAGTTCTAGTTGCGTCGGATCGCCTATTTCTACAAGTGGAGTTCCTTCGCTGACAACTTGGGCGCTGCGTTGCAAAACTCGCAGCACTTGAGCGCGCACTGGCGATCGCATTTCGGTGCGCTGAGCTTCATCTTGCAATCTTGCTAGTTCCGCCTCGACACTAGCAATGCGGGCGTTGTAAACTTCTAAAAGATAATCAGGATCGCTTTGTTCGGCTTGTAGTATAGTAAGTGCTTTTTGTGCGACAGCAACTTCAGATCGTGCTGCTTGTGCAGCTTGGAGTGCAGCATTGTGTTCTTCTTGTTTTGTGCGTTCGTTTAATTCGGCTTGTTCTCGCGCTTGCCGTGAAATGACACCTGTAGCTGCAAAGTATTGCGCGCGTTGGCGATCGCGTTGGGCTTGTGCTAAAGCGGCTTGCGTTTGTGTGACTCGTGCTTCTACTTGGCGTTGATTTGCCTGTGCTGCGGCAATACGACTGCGTGCTTGGGCTAAAGCTGCTGTTTTCGGTCGTTGGGTTTCGACTCCGGCGCGTTGCGCCCGCCATTCTGCTAAACGTCCCAAAGCTTCTTGCACAGCCGTTGTCTGCGGTAAAGGATCAATCCGCGCTACAACATCTCCTGCTTCAACAGTATCGCCTTCATTTAAAGTAATGCGGTCTAGATGTCCATTGACTTGTGCTGCAAGAATATAGCGATCGCGGACTCGTGTCATTCCTTCTGCATTCACAGTGACTTGCAACACACCTTTTTCAACACGCCCTACCTCAACCCCAACAGGAGTAGGACGCAGTAACAAGACAATGGCGATCGCTGTTGCTATGGCAATACCGACATAGATCAATAACTTCGAGGAGCGTTTAGGCAGAGATGGCAATAATATCATTAATGACTACCAATTCTCCTGCATTATTGTAATTAAAGCACTTTCAATTACGAATTACGAATTACAAATTAAAGCTTATAGCTTACTTGCCGTAAAAATTGATGGCGAACTTTAACATCTTCATCAGTTTCTACACCTTTTGGTACTGAACCATCCACAACACCTAGAATTCCTCTTCCTTGGTCTGTTTCTGTGACAATCACGTCAACAGGATTTGTAGTCGCACAGTAAATATGACAAACTTCTGGACATTGTTTGATTGCGTTCAAAACACTAATTGGATATGCGTTTTGCATGACAATAATAAAACTGTGCCCCGCTGCGATCGCTTTGGCATTGTCGATAGCAGCAGCTTGGAGGGCTTGTTCGTTTCCCGCAGCCCGAATTAAACACGGTCCTGATGCTTCGCAAAACGCTATACCAAACTTGACATAACATGAACTTGCCGTCATGATTTCATAAAGATCTTCAACAGTTTTAATGAAGTGTGATTGTCCTAAGATGATATTACTTCCTTTAGGGATTTGTACTGGAATTGATTGAAATTGCATTTTTACCTCAGTATTAATTAAGCTAGTTTCTGGTAGTGATTGTATGCTTTCAGCCATTGCCAAGAAACAACATTAAGTAGCAAACCAATAAATAATAAAACAACCATTAATGCAATTTGATACCAAGCAATCGGTGTCACTGTTAAGTCAAGGACAACGTGGAGAAAATTCAGAAAGGTGTAAAAGATTGTTAAACCAAAATGAATCACGCGATAGCGTTTGGAGTCATTGAACGCCAAGACAATGATCGCAAACATTGGCAAAATAAAAAAGCCAAGCATCCCCCAGAGAATATAAGCAATATTGGTGGTGTTATGAACATCAGTGATCGCAATATCTTGACCGTGAAAGAGTGGCATCAAACCAAGTTGCGTATGAAAGAGAGTGCCTAGTAGAAAAACCGTCCAAAGCGCAATGATTTTTTCCTGATAGCTGATTTTCACAACTGTAGCCTCTACTTCTCATTTGCTGAGTTCAACTTTAGGATCGAAAGTTGAGAATCTTGTGAAGATGGAGGGCAATCGCATAAACTTGAAGCATCGCCATAAAATTAACTCTGACCATGAGAAGCCAACACGGTCAGTTACCCAACTCCTCAGGTGCATCAAACATTGGGTTTCATTTACAAGCCATCACAAAAGTTTACCGCATGGGTGAAGTGAAGGTTTATGCGTTACAGTCAATTGATCTTAACTTATACGAAGGTGAATTTATTGTGGTCTTAGGACCTTCAGGTAGTGGTAAATCAACACTGTTGAATATCTTAGGTGGATTAGATGTCCCTTCGAGCGGGCAGATTGTCTTTAATCGTCGTGACTTGACTAATGCTAGCGATGCAGAACTTACCCGCTTTCGTCGTGACTGCATTGGTTTTATCTTTCAGTTCTACAACTTAATTCCTAGCCTGACAGCACGAGAAAATGTAGCATTAGTTACAGAAATGGCGCGTCGTCCGATGTCACCAGAAGAAGCACTAACTAGAGTTGGATTAAGCGATCGCATCAATCATTTTCCCTCACAAATGTCGGGTGGTGAACAACAGCGAGTTGCGATCGCTAGAGCAATTGCGAAACGTCCACAGGTGTTACTATGTGACGAACCAACAGGCGCGCTTGATTTTCAAACGGGCAAACTTGTTTTAGAAGTGTTAGAACAAGCCAACCGTGAGTTGGGCACAATGACAATTGTGATTACCCACAATGCGGGAATTTCAAGAATGGCTGATCGCGTGATTACGATGCGTAGTGGTCAAATTTTGCATATTCGTCGTAACGAACGCAAAGTTGCGCCTGCCCAATTAGAATGGTAAAGGGCAGGCATTTTGCCTACCCTACAATTGATGATTCTTTAGTTGTGTTGAGCCGTGTACTGCTTATCTTCTTCTAGAAGAAACCTTTTCGATTGGATCGATGCGATTAGCAATAATGGCAGTGGGAATCATCGGTAAACCGACAAGAAGGCAAATCAGCCACTGATTCCAATTAAGTGGTGCTGTAGAGAATAAGGCGTTCATGAAACCCACTTGACTGAAAATAATTTGAAGAATGACTGCACCAACAATTCCGATTACAATAGCACGAGCATCGCTAAATGATTCTCTGCCACGACCAATAAGTCTAGTAGCGATCGCAACTCCTAACTGACTTAAACTCAGTAAATAGAAAATTCTACCAGAAACAAGCGCTTGAATTGCCATTGTCCGCGCTAAAGCCACATTTCCTGTATCGCGCAGTACCCATTCAAACATTCCAAAAATCAGAATCCAGTTGAATGCAGAGATGAGGATAATACGCTGCACTAGCTTACGCGATAATAGTGGTTCATTGGGGTTACGCGGTGGCTGCTGCATGACAATTTCTGACTTGGGTTCAAATGCAAGTGGCACTGTCATCGCAATTGAGTTCACCATGTTTAACCACAGAACTTGTAGCGAGAGAATTGGCAGAACTCGCGCTAGCAACACGCTAATTAAAATCGTCATTGATTCGCCACCATTAACAGGGAGAATAAACGCGATCGCTTTTATTAAATTGCGATACACGGTGCGTCCTTCTTCGACTGCGGCTTCAATCGACGCAAAGTTATCATCGGTTAAAATCATGTCGGCGGCTTCTTTAGCAACTTCGGTTCCCGCACCACCCATGGCGATACCGATATCCGCTTGTCGCAACGCAGGCGCATCATTGACACCATCGCCAGTCATCGCGACAATTTCACCTTTAGATTGTAAAGCTTCGACTAAACGGAGTTTTTGCTCAGGGGCGACGCGTGCGAACACCGCAGCATTCTCTACCGCGTTAGCAAGTTCGCGATCGTCCATTTGTGCGAGTTGTTGTCCAGTAAACGCAATGACTTCTTTGTGGTGATTAAAGCCCATACGTTGTGCGATCGCCTGCGCCGTCACCGCATGATCGCCTGTAATCATCTTGACTTGAATTCCCGCTTCTTGACACGCTTGTACCGCTTTGATAGCTTCAGGACGCGGTGGATCGATCATCCCCTGCAATCCGATAAAGATCAATCCTGTGGCAATATCATCGTGATCGAGCGACGTTTGCTGTGCTGGTGCGTTTTTTTTCGCAAATGCCAATACCCGCAAGCCTTGATGTGCCATTGCATCGACTTGTGCTTGAATCGTCACTGTATCAAGCGGTTGAAATTCTCCTTGTGCATCCAACATTCGCTCACAGCGCTTCAGCAGCGCCTCTACCGAACCTTTCACATAAATGACTCTTCCTCGCCCCTGTTCATGCAACGTCGCCATATACTGAAACTCAGACTCAAAGGGAATTGTATCAACGCGCGGCATTGCTTCTTCATGACTATCATTCAGCCCTGCTTTATTCGCGGCGATAATCAAAGCGCCCTCGGTCGGATCGCCGATGACCGCATTTTGTCCATCTTTGACTTCAATACGCGAATCATTGCACAACAAACCCGCAATTAAACATTCACGCAGCGCAACGTTTGCATTGAAATCTACTGGCTTTTGGGCTACTGCACCATCATTTGTAGCCGTATCTTCAAAGATTTCCCCCTCTGGACTATACCCGCTACCGCTAACTTTATATTGTTTCTCTCCTGCATAAATTGCTTGCACCGTCATTTGGTTTTCGGTCAGCGTTCCGGTTTTATCCGAACAGATTACCGTCGCACCACCGAGGGTTTCTACCGCAGGTAGCTTGCGGATGATCGCATTGCGTCGTGCCATTCGTGAAACACCAATTGCTAGTGTTACGGTGACAACCGCAGGTAATCCTTCGGGAATCGCACTGACGGCTAAAGCTACCGCCGCTTCAAACATATCGACTAAGGAGTTACCGTAGCCAATCCCAACCGCAAAGGTTAATGCGGCAACACCCAAAATAATGTATAGTAGCGTCCGGCTGAAGCGGTCAAATTTGCGGGTGAGTGGTGTGACTAAGTTTGTCCCGCGATCAATTAACTGCGAGATCCGTCCTGTTTCGGTGTCTTGAGCGATCGCAACGACAATACCTCTTGCGGTACCAAATGTTACAAAGCTACCCGCATACGCCATATTGGTACGTTCGGCTAGAGGTGCATCGACGTCTATTTGTTGCGTCGTTTTTTCTACAGCCACTGATTCGCCAGTCAGCGCAGATTCGTTGACTTGTAAGTTACGGACATCGATTAGCCGTAAATCTGCGGGAACTTTATCGCCAGAGGCTAGTAACACAACATCGCCAGGAACAATTTCTGTCGAGGATACGCGCACTTTCTCGCCGTTACGCATGACTGTTGCTTCGGTTCGCACCGCTGAGGCGAGTGCAGAAATCGCACTTTCGGCTTTCGCTTCTTGGACGTAGCCAATAATGGCGTTAATGAGAGTAACACCCCAAATCACTCCAGCATTGACCCAAGAACCGAGTAATGCTTTAATTGCACCTGCAATTAACAAAATATAAAGCAGTGGTTGATTAAATTGCAACAAAAATCGAACAATTGGGCTTTTCCCTGGTTTAGCTTTTAACTCATTAGGACCGTATTTCTGTTGTCGTTGCGATACTTCAGCAGCGGATAAACCCGTTTTAGGATTGCTGTCTAAAATTTGCGCAACTTCCTTTAGAGAGAGATTATGCCAATGATGTTCCAGCAATTTTTCTTCTGTTGCTGTCATGTTATTTGCCCCCAACACTGTTACTGGCAGTTGAGTTATAGATTAAAGTTACACTGCAAGTCATCACGTGTTTGTAAAAACCGTTATCCTTACTACTTTATTTAATATATATGATGGAAAAATGACAGTTTTTAGAATTTGAAACATTAGCTTGTTGCTAACTTATGCCTAGTGCTCAAGCAATCTCCTATTGGAAAACTCAGAGTTTATTTAATAAAAAAAGTAACTAAATATAGATATTTTGAGAAAGCAAAATTGGTATGTATAGCTCATTTGTTAGCAATCTTTACACTCAAAGCACAATGGAAATTTTGCAATTTTATCAAGTAACATTTAGCACATTCGTGCAGGCGAGTTGGTTGTCTACGCAAAATACAGGGCGATCGCTTGTTGAATTTTTTCGTCCCTCAATCCTCACAGGTCCAATTACCGATCCTGTACCTGTCTTCCTGATTATCATGGCAATCATGCTCGTTGCGCCGCTCTTATTTGAGCGAATCAAGCTACCTGGAATTGTCGGTTTAATTTTAGCAGGATTAGTCGTAGGTCCTTATGGGCTTGGACTCTTAGAACGCGATAGCACAATTGTTTTACTCGGTACCGTAGGATTGCTATTTTTGATGTTCATGGCTGGTTTAGAAACAAGCCTTGACGACTTAAAGTACAACGCGGATAAAGCTGTCATTTTTGGCTTAGCAACATTTGCGATTCCCATGCTGTTAGGAACTGGGAGTATGTTACTCCTCGGTTATGGGTTACTCGCATCAATTCTTGTTGCGTCTTGTTTTGCTTCGCATACGCTTGTTGCGTTACCGATCGCGATGAGATTAGGAGTGATGCGCACGCAAGCGGTTACAACAGTTTTGGGAGGAACTTTGATTACAAATGTTCTAGCCCTCCTGGTTTTAGCTGTTGTTGTTCGCGCGCATCAAGGAAGCTTAACATTAGGTTTTTGGTTGTTTTTAATTCCCGCTTTAACAATTTATACTTTTGCGACTTTGTGGGGAGTCCCTAAAGTTGGACGCTGGTTTTTTCGACGGTTTGGACACGATGAAAGTGCCGAATTTACATTTGTTGTCGCAACGTTATTTATTGTATCTTACGTAGCAGAATTAATTGAAATCGAACCAATTATTGGCGCATTTTTAGCAGGAATTGCCATCTCGCAGTTGATTCCGCAATTGAGTCCGTTGATGAACCGCATTCAATTTATTGGCAATACATTATTCATTCCCTTTTTTCTGATTTCTGTAGGAATGTTGATTAATCCTGCCATTTTGTTAGGCGAACCGCGCTCTTTATTAGTAGCAGGAGTCATGACTGCTGTTGCGATTGTTGCCAAATTTTTACCTGCATGGGGAACCGGAAAAATCATTGGCTTGCCATTTCCTAGTATTATGTTAGTATTTGGGCTTTCTGTAGCGCAAGCGGCGTCAACTTTAGCAGCAATTACGGTTGCGTTTGAAATTGATTTAGTCGATCAGTTAACAGTAAATGGTACGATCGCAATGATCTTGGTAACGTGTATCGCGTCTCCTTGGATAACAACACGTTGGGGGCACACAGTCAAACCGGATACTGTTACGCCTACAGTAGAAACAACGCACATAGGCGATCGCATTTTAGTTCCTGTTGCTAACCCTAGTACCGAAGATCATCTCCTGAAACTTGCGATAACTTTGGCGAAAAAAAGTGGTGGTACGTTGCTACCCTTACACATTCTCACCGATAGCAGTGGATTAATTACCGCCGAGAAAAGAATCAACCAACAACAACTCTTAGCCAAAGCAGAAACCATCGCCCATGCGGCTGTGACATCGGTTGAAACGATTGGACGGGTTGATGATTCAATTGAAAAAGGAATTCTCAGAGCAGCACAAGAGCGCGATGCTAATTTAATTGTGTGTGGATGGAAAGGCTACTCTAGCTATCGCGACAACTTTTTTGGCAGTGTGATCGACAATATTATCCGTCAAGCAACTATACCTGTATTAGTCGCGCGATTTACCCAACCAATTAGAAACACAAATCGCGTCATCCTAGCATTAACTGATTTAGATTTTGCTTCATCTCAATTGCAAAAAACAATTGCTTTAGCCGAAACTTTAGCCGACGAACTCAAAGCAACGTTAAAAGTATTGCACGTCACTAGAAGTTCCCGCCGCCAAGCACCTAAAGTTCCACCCGACCTGCAAACGGAAGCCCCAATTGAACACGTACGTGGTAACTTTGTCACCCGTGTTGCCAGAATGTTACAACCTGATGATTTACTCGTTCTGACTTCGGGAAATCACCCTGATATTTTAAGTATGCGGATGCTAGGAACAGAACCTGAAGTTATTGCCCGCACTCATCCAGAGATTTCAATTATTGTACTGCATTTCCCACGATAGGTATAAATTAAAACTAAAGAGTCAATTTGAATTGTGATGAGATATCTACAAAATCTGTGGCAGCTACTCAAAAAGACAATTTCAGAGTGGCAATTTAATCAAGTATCATTACTCGCTTCGTCGTTGGCATATTACACAGTCTTTTCGCTCGTACCGCTAATGATTCTTGTGATTATGATGGTAGGAGCAATTTATGGCGAAGCAGCCGCAAAACAGCAACTTGTCGATCAAATTCAAGGCGTTGTAGGAACCGAAAGCGCGGAGGTAATTGCTACGGCGATCGCCAATATGCGACAAGATGCTACCGGAGGACCATTTCAACTCGTTTTTAACTTAGGCTTTTTTGCGTTTGGCGCTTCTGGAGTTTTTGCCCAAATTCAAAATGCACTCGATAAAATCTGGGAAGTTAAACCAGTACCAGGAAAGCATATTACGCACTTTTTACGTAAGCGATTAGTATCGTTTGCGATGGTGTTAGTTATTGCCTTTTTACTGCTTGTTTCTTTTGTCGCTAATACAGTGCTAGCATCAGTCGTTAATGTTTTAAACGAATTAACACCAGGACGTGGCTACTGGTGGCAAATTCTCAGCTTTGTCTTCTCTTTTTGTATGATTACATGCTTATTTGCCGCCATATACACCGTACTACCTGATGCTAAAGTACGGTGGAGAGATGCATTAATAGGCTCTATCTTCACCACTATATTATTTATGTTAGGTCAATACTTTTTTGGTTTGTTTCTCAGTCAAACAAACTTTGCTTCAGCTTATGGTGTTGCTGGTTCGTTTTTAATTATTATCACTTGGATTTATTACGCTGCTCATATTTTATTTTTGGGTGCCGAATTTACTAAAGTCTATGCAAAAGAACACGGTGCTCCCATCGTACCAGAAGAATATGCAATTCCAATTTCTGAAGATTTGCCCCAAGAACCCCAAAAGCGCAAATCATCATCAGGCTTACTAACGAATTTACGCCGGAAGTATATGCGTGCATGGCATAGTTTAATTGGCAGAAGATGGTGAAAAAAGGTCAGGAGTCAAAGGTCAGAATTTATACAATTGGGAAGTAACCAAATCTGAATCGAAGCTAGAAAGCAGCGTCCCATTCAAAAATATTTATTGAACTTTCCTACGTCTGATTTATGAGCGAATCACCAATTAAACCTTTATGGAATCGACTAAACAATTCGACCTTAGTTCGCTATCTACTCCTGATTGCACTTGGCTGGGTGATCGCGCAAATACTAGCTTACTTTGAACACGTCATTGTCACATTTATTTTTGCGGCAGTTTTTGCCTTTCTTCTGAGTTACCCTGTCCGCTGGGTAGAGCGTTTTTTACCTCACACTGTAGCAGTTGTTATTGTCTTTCTCTTGAGTATTTTTCTTTTACTCGCTATAGTTTTTACAATTGGTTTAGCGATTTTATCGCAAGGCGAACAACTCCTCAATCAAGCTCCAGAATTATTAAATAGTGTTCTACCTGTCGTGGAGCAAATCGAACAACTACTTCAGCGATTTAACTTTCAAGTAGATTTTAATGCGATTGAAGAACAAATTCGCAATCAAGCTTTGGCAGGGCTAGGATTTGGCTTTGCTGCCCTACAAGCCATTGTGACTAATATTGTCGATTTGGTTATCATCGCAGTCATTGCATTATTTATGTTACTCGATGGCAAAAGACTTTGGTATTTTCTTTTGCAAGTCTTTCCACAACGATTTCGCGACAAGTTAACTCATGCGGTTCAACACAATTTTCTCGGTTTCTTTTGGGGAAGGTTTTTGTTATCGCTCTTTTTTGGCGTATCGGTTTATGTTGTTTTGCTGCTATTACAAGCACCATTTGCTTTACTTCTAGCAGCGATCGCGGGTGTTTTTGATCTCATTCCTGGAATTGGCGCTACTATCGGTGTCGGCTTGGTATCAATTATCTTATTACCCCAAGGCGTTTGGCTAAGCCTGCAAGTTTTAATTGGCTGCGTTCTCCTCCAACAAGTTGAAGAAAACGTGCTGATGCCAAAAATCATGCAAGGTTCGCTGAATGTTAACCCAGTCGTGATGTTTTTTGCCTTGCTAGTAGGTGCAAGAATCGCCGGTTTAGTTGGTGTTTTTCTCTCGGTTCCGATCGCCGGCGTGTTGATTAGTTTGTTTGAATTGAATCAACTTAAAGCTGAACACAAAGACGAAAATTCAGTAAATGGGTAACTCTTAGCAATTAGCTTTTATTTGATTGCCAAGTGCTAAAAGCTTTATTTAAACTTCCTTCCATTC
Source organism: Chroogloeocystis siderophila 5.2 s.c.1 (assembly GCF_001904655.1). Taxonomy (NCBI): domain Bacteria; kingdom Bacillati; phylum Cyanobacteriota; class Cyanophyceae; order Chroococcidiopsidales; family Chroococcidiopsidaceae; genus Chroogloeocystis; species Chroogloeocystis siderophila. Next base: position 29,304 of record NZ_MRCC01000017.1, read on the forward strand.
CTCACTAATTTCTGTATCGTAGTCGGTATTGGAATCGTAAACAACTTCCTCTCGGACAATTTGATGAGGATGCCGCCATTTATCTAAAATGTCAATAAAGAGAACTTCCTCTAGCCAGGTTTTGGCGATCACGGTTAAAGGTAATGCCATAAGTAAGCCTAATGCACCGAAAAAGCCCGCAAACAATAATTGTGCTATTAATGTAATTGCTGGAAGTAAGGCTACTTGATGTGCCATAACTAGCGGAGCGAGCCAGTAACTTTCAATGTTTTGAATCACGACATACAATATGAGAACTGCAACTGACTTCCAAGGAGCATCGAGCAAAGCGACTGCGATTGGAAATACGGCACTTAACGTCGGTCCAATATTTGGAATGAAGTTGAATAAACCTGCAAGCATTGCATGAGCTAAAGCTAAAGGTACTCCAATAATCCACAACCCTAGTCCACTTAAAAGTGCAACAAATACTGAGTTAATCAATGCGCCAACTGCCCAACTTCCTAAAGCCACATCACACCGCGTCAAAATCTCATCAACTCGACGGCGATAAAATGAAGGAAACAAGCGGATAATGGATTGACGATACGGTTGTGGTTGTGCTAACAACATCAGTGTTAACACGAGTACCAAGAGAAATTGTAAAAGTGCTGTAATCGAAGTTGAGAAAAAGTTAACTGATTGATTTAATAACTGCGTTGCGAGCGGCTGAATTTGTTGAATTAAGCTCGTAACATCCGGTAAATTTGCTGGTAAATTTGGAAACCATCTCAGGATCTGCTGCTCTAACCAAGTAAGCCAAGTTTGAATTCTCGCAAATCCTGTTGGTAATAAAGCGATGAGTTGTTGAAATTGCTCGACAAATGCAGGTACGATGAGCACAAAGAAACCAACAAGCAGCGCCAGTAAACTTGTTAAAGTAATTAAAACCGCCCAACCGCGTTTGACGTTCAATCTTTGCAGTTGTAAAACTAAACGGTTTAAAGCTGTCGCTAAGACAACCGCCGTAAGTAAGAGTAAAAGCAACTGCCGAATCTGCCAAAGGATATATAAAGAAATCAGCAGAACAATTAAGCCAATCCATCGACCAAAATTCACAGCAAACTCTACTCCTCTGACTCAAGATTTTTGTAGCTACTTTTGAATAACTAAGCGATTTCAATCTCAACCATAACACTATGTCTCAAACTCAAGCTGCTGTCCTCAGTAGTGACAGTAAATACCTAAGCTGAATCGGCTAAGCTTAAAAATTATACTACGTAACTCCACTGTTTTTATAAGCTCTTTTAGCTACACAGTCAGCTTTTTTGTTTTCTGTCACATTCTCGTCACAATTATTTCAAATACTGATCGTTAGTGGTAGTTCACTTAACAGCTTGATTTAATAGTATTAATTTTTATCGCAATTCACCGGTTTATTTTTGCTGCAGTATAACTCTTATAAAAAATTGCCTAACTTTTCGTTCTGATGCAATCAAAATCCTGACAAGTGAATGTAATCTTGAGGTAATTAGTATGCAGGGTCATCAATTTTATCAAAGTTCTGTAATCGCGGAAAGAAACTTTAGTAACTCGACCTATGTAGAAGTAGCGCAGAATAGACCATCATCTAATCAAGTCAGCGTACCTAATAATGCAGTCAGCTTTTGGGAACCTCTCAGCTTAGTAACTGGTGGCGCAATTTTTCTGACAATGTTATTTAAGTTTCGTAAAAATAAGCAAAACGATATTGTCGTCGATCTACAACAACTCAATAAGATTCCTTGCAGCAACTGTCGATATTTTTCTAGCAATCCTTATCTCAAGTGTGCAGTGAACCCCAAAGTTGCTTTAACCGAAGAGGCAATAGACTGTGCAGAATACTGTCCTCAAGCTAAAAAATCGTTTCACTAAACTATACAAGTCACTCAAAAATGCGGCGTTCTGTTTGGATTCGAGTCGTCATCAGTATTATACTAGTTTGCTTTTTTACAATTAGTTTAGCTGCGAGAAATACAGACTCGCGCGAAGAAGTAACAACAGCCACACCTGTAAAAACATGGAATCAACCAATTTATCCACAAGCGATCGCCACTCCTCTTGAAACAGTAAATATCGCTCAAACCGGATATCAACCAAAGTATAAAGTTATTCCAGTCCACCCAACAAATTATGGTTTAAGGCTGACGACTGATATTAACGGTGTTTCCGTTTCTAACCAACCAATTATCGTCTTACACGAAACCGTAAGTTCGGCGGCGAGTACAATTAATTTTTTTCAAACACCGCACTATGAAGAAAGTAAGCAAGCAAGTTACCATGCATTAATTGAATTAGATGGAACCGTTGTTTATCTTGTTCCGCCTGAATTTCGGGCTTTTGGTGCAGGAAATTCTGTTTTTGATGGTGCGTCAGGTCCAGAAGCCGTACAAACGCATCCGAATTTTCCTCCTTCGGTGAACAACTTTGCGTATCATGCCGCCTTAGAAACACCACCAAGTGGTAGAAATAATACGCGAAGACATAGCGGTTACACAGAGGAACAATATCGTTCACTGGCGTGGTTAATTGCCCAAAGTAGTGTTCCAGAAGACCGAATTACAACGCATCGTGCTGTAGATCGTTCAGGAACAAGAATTGATCCGCGTAGTTTTAATATGAATAAATTTTTGCAAATCCTCCGTGAATATAAACAGCAAAGTTCCAGGAATACATAAAAACAAAAGTACTAAATTTTGCGACAATTTAACTTTATGCAGTACTCTAATTTTGATGTGTATTCATCCTTTAGATAGAAGATGAATAACACAAAAAGCTGATCAATTTATAGGGAGCATTGCCTACCAACAAACTTTGTAAAACTTTTTTGTCGAGTTTAATACACTTTTCCCCATCAATTCGCTGGAGGAGTAATGGATTTACAAGCTATATTTCATTGGCTCTATATTTTGGGAATGGCTATTGGCGCAATCTACTTTATTTCGTTGAGTACAAATCCGCGTGGTATACCAAAGTATGAATATTTGGTGGCGGCGTTTATTCCCATTTGGTCAGGACTAGCTTATCTCTCGATGGTTTTACCACACGGAGAGTTAGAGCAAGGAAAAATCGCTGTTGCAGGTCAAATTACTCACTACGCACGCTATATAGACTGGGTTGTCACTACACCACTGCTGTTACTAGCCTTAGCGTGGACAGGCATGCATCGCCTCCCAAAAAAAGATTGGACGCTACCTGCTGCACTAATGATGACGCAAGTTATAGTTATTGTCTGCGGTTTAGTAGCTGACCTATCTGTTATTCCTTGGGTGCGATATCTCTGGTACATTAACGGTGTTGTCGCATTTTTAGTTGTCATGTGGGGAATTTGGGGACCTTTACGTACCAAAACCCGCAGTCAAGGGAGTGATCTATCAAACTTTTACGATCGCCTGACAACCTATTTCACCGTGTTGTGGATTTGCTACCCTGTCGTGTGGATTCTAGGACCTTCAGGACTTGGAGTCTTTAATCAAACAATTGATACTTTTTTATTTTGTTTGATTCCTTTTTTCTCCAAAGTGGGATTCAGCTTTTTAGATTTACATGGATTACGTAATATTAGTAGCGGTGCGACCGAAAGCGGTACTGATCGTACTGTTGGTAATATCATGCAGTTTTTTTTAGGAACACCCAAGCGCCGTCGATTGTCAATGCAAAGAAGAAGCTTCTACTAACGCTGCGATTTGTTGCGCAAGTCACAAAAAACTGCTGAATAAATTGCATAACTAGTGCAGCAATTGCGAGGGACTAAACTTTCTGCGTAATGTAGAAGATTAAGTGAATTTACGCGTGTTAGAGCTTTATCTAGTACAGCATCCGCATGAACAATCGAAAACTCCCAGGGAGATTATTTTTAACTACACTGATCGCACTCATTTTAGGAGGATGTGAACCTGCAAGAGAGCTTATCTTATCAATCCCTGGTGCGGATCAATTGCTAAATCAACCGTTACCCTCGATTCCTGCGCAAACTCCAAACATTGCCGAAATGGAAGCGGCGATTCGCCAACAAATTAATGAAATTCGCATGGAGAATAACTTACAACCGCTAGAAAACAACGAACGCTTGGCTCAAGTCGCACGCCAATATAGTCAAAGGATGGCGCAGGAAAACTTTTTTAGTCATACAGGACCTGATGGCGATACTCCGGCGCAACGAGTGCGTGACGGCGGAATTGTTTATTTAATGGTCGGTGAAAACTTATTTCGGAGTACTAATATTTCCGATCCTGTACCCGCCGCAGTTCAAGGATGGATGGAAAGTCCTGGACACCGTGAAAATATTTTACGCTCTGTCTTTGCCGAAACAGGTGTGGGCGTTTGGCGCGAGGGAAATCAGTACTACATCACGCAGATGTTTTTGCGATCGCTCCTCTAATCGTATTGTACTTTAAAGTGGCTGCGTGTGGGTGAGCAGAGGAGGCAGAGGGGAAAATTATGATTGTTTTTTAAAGGTATTAAAAAAGTTGTTATGGCTAAGTTTGGCTACCATTGCTCGCACGAACAATTTAAACCGAGTACCCTGCTGCAATACGCTCAAGCTGCTTACAATGCAGGATTTCAACGAATATCGTGTTCGGATCATTTTTACCCTTGGAGCGATCGCCAGGGGGAAAGTGGTTACGCCTGGTCTTGGTTAGGCGCAGCCATGCAAGCTGTTCCCTTGACTTTTGGCGTTGTTTGTGCGCCAGGACAGCGGTATCATCCAGCAATTATCGCCCAAGCCGCAGCCACCTTAGCCGAAATGTTTCCCGAACGCTTTTGGGTAGCTTTGGGTAGCGGTCAAGCTTTAAACGAAAAAATTACAGGCGATCGCTGGCCAGCAAAAGCCGAACGCAACGCCCGTCTTCAAGAGTGTGCTGAGATTATGCGCGCTTTATGGCAAGGGAAAACCGTCACGCATTACGGTCATGTCCGCGTAGAAGAAGCAAAACTTTATACTCGTCCACAAGTTCCTCCCAAAATCATTGGGGCAGCCATTACACCCCAAACCGCTGAGTGGTTAGCCGGATGGGCAGACGGGATGATTACAATCTCGCATCCCCATGAAAAGTTAAAAGAAGTCGTCGAAGCATTTCGGCGCGGAGGCGGTGAAGGTAAACCGATGTATCTTAAAGTACAGCTTTCTTATGCAGCAGATGCAGCAACCGCGCTAGAGGGTGCTTACGACCAGTGGCGGACAAATATTTTTCCTAGCCCAGTGTTAGCCGATTTGCGCAGTCCGCAGCAATTTGATGCGATCGCCGATTTTGTTAAACCAGAAGATATGTATCAATACGTCCGCATTTCACCCGATCTGCAACAACACATCGAATGGTTGCAAAAAGATATCGAACTTGGCTTTGAAGTCCTCACACTCCACAACGTCAACCGTGAACAAGAAGCATTTATTGAAGTCTTTGGCGAAAAAGTTTTACCAGCACTTTAGTAGGTAATAGGTAATGGGTAAAGGGTAATGGCACAGCATTTAGTAGTCAAATAAAAGCCAATAGCTAATCACCATTTAATGACCAATGACCAGTTACCAATTACCAAGCTTCACATTTATTTATTATCTAATGATCAGGAGTTATATGCGCATCACCGTCGGTCCACCTATTTTAACGATTAATCATGGCGGTACATTTATGGTTACTGACCTTGATGGTCAAATTCAACAAGATGGTTTTTTAGGGATTTTCGCTGAAGATACGCGTTTTTTAAGTTATTACGCCTGTTATGCTAATGGTAGTTCGTGGGTACGTCTGCGCTCAACAACAACAACATATTATGCCTCACGAGTTTATTTAACGAATCCAGAAATTCTTACTGAAGATGGGGCAATTCAGCAAAACTCGCTATCTTTAATTATCAGCCGTACCGTCGAACACGGAATTCATGAGGATTTAGATCTAACCAATTACGGACTTAAACCAGCAAAATTCACATTAGAGATTGCGCTACGCTCTGATTTTGCGGATATTTTTGAAGTTTCTTCAGGAAAGTATGTGCGGCGGGGATGCTTAGAAACAAACTGGGATATCGAAAAAAAAGAACTGCATACAAGTTACAAAAATAAAGATTTTTTCCGTAGTTTAATCTACCAACCGCGTAACTACGACTCGCAACCGCACTATGCAAATGGTCGGATTAACTATGAAATCGCGCTAAAACCAGGTGAAAGCTGGCACGCTTGTGGAAACTATATTTTGGTTGAAAATGACCGCAAGCGCGAACCGATTCATATCTGTTACTACAAAGCCGTTGATGAGGAAGTTAACACCGAGTTAGAACACCTGTATCGCCATTGGTTAGAGACTGTTACAGAAGTGACAGTCTCTAACGAAGAAGTGTATCGAGCATATCGGCAATCGGTCAGCGATACAGGAGCATTACGATTGTATGATTATGACTTTGGTCCTGATGAGTGGCTACCAGCGGCGGGGGTTCCGAAGTTTGTGACACTATTTGGACGCGACAGTTTAATTGCGACGCTGCAAAACATGATTACTCACCCTGGTTTTGCGCGCGGAACTTTAAAGAAACTCGCGCAGTTGCAAGCCACGGAAATGGACGATTGGCGTGATGCTCAACCAGGCAAAATCTTACACGAGATTCGCAAAGGAGAACTCGCACATTTTCAAAAGATTCCACATACACCTTATTACGGTACAGCAGATGCAACAACTTTGTATCTAATTGTGCTGCACGAGGCTTGGAAATGGACAGGTGACGACTCCTTATTGCATGACTATCGCGATACGATCTTGCAATGCTTAGAGTGGATTGATCGCTATGGCGATCTTGATGGTGATGGATTTCAAGAGTATCAAATGCGATCGCCTAGTGGAATCGAAAACCAAGGTTGGAAAGATTCAGGAGATGCGATTGTTTATCCTGATGGTAGCCAAGTAAAAGCGCCAAAAGCGTTGTGTGAATTGCAAGGCTATGTTTTTGATGCGTGGATGCGCATGGCAGAAATTTTTAATTATTTAGATGAAGGCGATCGCGCCGATCGTCTGCGTAATAAAGCCGCAAAACTCCGAGCCCAGTTTGAAGCAACTTTTTGGTGCGAAGACATTGGTTTTTATGCGTTTACACTCGATCCTGATAAAAAACCCGTGCGGACAATTGCGTCAAATCCAGGACATTGCTTGTGGAGTGGAATTGTTTCGCGCGAACGTGCGGCGCAGGTTGTGCAGAAATTACTTGCACCAGATATGTATAGTGGCTGGGGTATTCGGACTTTATCGGCGAATAATCCTGCATTTAACCCTTTCTCTTACCATCGGGGGAGTATCTGGCCGCATGACAATGGCATTATTGCCTTAGGGTTCAAGCGCTACGGTTTCACAGAAGAAACCGCGCGGCTAGCACGCGACCTTTTCGAGGCAACAAGCTATTTTGCTAGCTACCGCTTACCAGAACTTTATTCTGGGGTTGAGCGATCGCCTGGTGCTTTTCCAGTGCCTTACATAGAAGCAAATGTCCCACAAGCTTGGGCAGCGGGTTCAATATTTCACCTGTTGCAAGCAATTTTAGGTTTGCAAGCGGATGCACCGCACAAGTGTCTTTATGTCGATCCGTGTTTACCGCATTGGATACCAGAAATTACCCTCAGCCGTTTAGAAGTTGGCGACGCTTGTATTCAGTTACGCTTCTGGCTGGAAGACAAAGTAACGCGCTGGGATGCAACTTTGCAAAAGGGTGAAATTGAGGTTAAACAGCAGGCTTGGCAACCTTGGAAAGTTGAAGCAAGTTAACAAAGGATGCATTAGCGCCAGTCCACGCAGGTGGACATTGTTGATTAAGCTGCGACTTCAGTCACCAAGCATCCATCGAATTTACATGAGGTACGTATGCGATTACGTCCAATCATCATTTTGATTTCTTTAGTTGTTCTTGTCGGGTTTATTGCATTTCGCATTGAACTCGCGCTTCCTGGAACACCACCGAGTCTTTACAATACCTATACACCATTTACAAAGCCTACATCACAGGAGATTGGTTCGTATGATGTGTTGGGTCACACGGTAAGCAAAGCGGAAGCTGACCAACTTTTGCAAACAGAGACAGGAAAACAAGAACTTTCACCAGAAAATGGTGCGGTGGAAGTCAGTGAAGAACTTATCGATCTTGGTCGTAAAGCGTTTTATTTAGAAACGTTTGGCAATGAATATTTGTTTACTGATGTCATTGGTATTCTAGATGGACCACTGAATCTTGCTAGTTTGAGTAAAGCAATTTTGGCATTAGGAGGAAAACCGACAACAAATTTACAAGTCACTTTAGATGAAGATGTCACAGTAGGTAATCGCACCTTCACAGCAGGTACGGTACTTAATACAGGAATCGATGTTCCGAAAGGTTCGCTATTTCCATTGGGAATTCGTTCGTTTCTCGATCAGGGTAAGGTTCGTGTTGGTGTAACTTGTGCGTTGTGTCATGCAGCGGTCAGTTCAGAAACAGGGCGCGTTTTAGAGGGTGCGCCGAATAATGATGTTGACACAGGTTTAATCATTGCATTTGCCAGCAACTCTGCAGCTTTGTTTCGCCAGGCGAGTGCGAATCCTACAGAAATGCCACTAGGCGATCGCATTTACATCAACAAAGACGGACAAGAAGCCCGCTTACCTGATATCAAAGCAATGGAAGATGCGGTTGACACCGACTTATTATCATGGCCTCCTGGTAACTTTACCTCAAATGGAGACTTAAAAAACAATCCTTCGCAAATTCCTTCATCTTACACCCAAGGTTCTTGGCCTTATAGCTGGAGTGGAGTGGCTTCTGTGGGTTGGTTCCATGGGTTAACAACATTAAATAATGCTGTATTTGGTGTCAATGCCGATCCGGCAACAACAGCGGATGCAGGGGGCGAACTATTAGGAGTAGATAAAGAAATTTATCTAGGAACAATGCTGCAAAATGCCTCAAATCCCAAATTCCGCTTACCCGATAAAGTCAAACCATCAGAATTTTTTGAGAAAATCGATCCGACACCAGGAGCACCAGGCTTCAACGAAGTCATCAAAATGCCAGAATACCCAAAAGGCAGCGTATTTATGCAAAACGGGTTAATGGCAGCTTCTCCAGGATATAAAGTGGCTGAACAAATTAACGCGATGTCCGCGTATCAAAATACGCTAGCGCCACCACCGTATCAATCCACAAATGATATCGAAGTTTTAAAACATGGTGCTGCGATATTTAACCAAGCAGGTTGTGTCGATTGTCATAGCGGACGCTATTTTACAAACCACGATGTGATCGCCCAACGCGAAATTGGTACGCAACCATCCCGCGCCCAAGCATCAAAAGGTTTTGCAAAGCTATTTGTTTTGCCCCAAACTTATCCACCTAACGTATCTGTACCCTTACCGCCCGATCCTCCTGTGATTCCAGTTTCCACGGATATCACGCCTAAAGAAGATATTGAGTTAGCTTACGCGCAAAGCGATCCTTTGGGAGGATTCAAAGTGCCTAACTTAGTTGGACTTTATCTCAGCGCACCCTACTTACACGATGGCGGTGTTGCTGCGAGTTCAGAAGCTCTCAAACCTGATAAAAAAGGCTTTAAAGTTGCAAACCCCGATCAGTTAGGAATGGCAGGTACCTTGCTACAAGGAATTCAACCTGATCCCAGTGCAAGTTTACGAGTCTTGGTAGATCGCAATCTGCGTAAACCTGTCGTTGCTGCTAATCGAGCGAATTCTGACTTGCAACGAGTCAATGTCGATGGTAGCGGTCACAATTATTGGGTAGATAGACAAGCTGGTTTTTCTGTAAAAGACCAAACTGACTTGATTCAATTTCTACTTTCAATCGATGACGACCCAGAAGTGCTGCTTGATAACTAACTCTGGTCATTAAACTTACAGCAGTGGGAGTAAGGGTTCTGCATGGCACCAACTTGGTATATTAGTAGCTATCAATTCTCCCCTGCTCCTCTACTCCTCTGCTCTGGTGCTCTTCGAGGAGAACCAAGGATATCCTGCACGTAAAGCATTCTGATTAAAACCATAATTACCGCAGCAAGCGGGGTAGCAACTAATGCACCAAGTACACCAAACAAACCACCCATTGCTAACACCGCAACCAGTGTGACCGCTGGTGGTAAAGAAACAGTTTTTTCCTGTACAATTGGTGTCAGAACATTACCTTCTAGTTGTTGCACGACAAGATAAAAGATAGCAACATAAACAGCCTGCATGAAACCTTGGCTGATAGCAATAATAATTGCCGGAAATGCAGAAAGAATTGGTCCAACAACCGGAATGAACTCAAGTAATCCAGTAATGATACCCAGAATAAGTGCGAGTGGAACATTAAGTATTGTTAATCCAACAGCAACAACAATACCAATTGTAATCATAGAAATCACTCGCCCTAACAGCCAACCACGCAATATTTGGATGACACCAGCAATGACTTCTTGCGCGCGATCGCGTCCTCTTGACGGCACTAAATTTATTAATCCGTTACGATAGAGGTTAGGTTCAACCGCGAGAAATATACCAATAAAAATAACAAACAGCGTATTTGCTAATCCTTCTAAAGTGAGAGCAAACGCATCAACAAATTGATTAAATAAGTTGGATATTGGTAATCCGCCATCACCACCTGGGACTTGTTCAAGTAATTGTTGACCCCAATTATACTGAGCTAAAAAAGTTTGTAATTGATTGATTCCTAGCTGAATTTGTTGGACAAATAATTCAACCTGACTCAATACTTCGGGAATAAAAAACCACCCACCAATACCAATGACAGCAACAATAAGCACTACAACTATAACTAATGACCATTGTGTGCTTAAAGGCGTGTAACGAGCTATTGGTTTTGCTAGAGTCCGCAGGACTACGGCGAGGAGCAATCCAAGAAAAATTAATAATAAAACATCGATAATTGCCCAAGCAAAGAGTAGCAAGACGACAAATAGCCCAATAATTCCGACTGCGATGAGCAAGCGTTTTAGATATTCCCAAATATTCTGCTGAGACACGTGCCCGACTTCCTTGCAGTTAAGTTTTTCGCAGCATATCAAATATCAAGCTCTAATTAAATATTTTTGAAGAGTTGAGTCATTAAAATGCTGGTGCGATCGCACTATTTTCCTCTCCTCTTAAGTGACTTGCGCTTTGATCTTATTACATAAATCAGCTTTACTTAATTCTGTGTCTTCTATCTATAGGAGGACTTTTGTACAAAATAGACACATCACCACACTGTTTGACTTCTAATGTTACAATGTCATAGTTAAATATATATTTTGATTAAATTAGTCAGATTTACCCATCGAACGAGTGAGCAATTTCATTACCTAATAAATGAAGCCTTTAAAAACACTTGGTTGAATCAAAATTGCTACTTAAAAATTATAAATCTTGTCTAACATCAACCAAATCAAACCCGCGCAGGCGGGTTTTGTCTGTGTAGGTGCGATTTCTAATTGCCCACTTCAACCGAACGAATGAACATAATTGGAGGATAAAAATGCAGCTGACAAGAATCATTGCCAGCATGATAGCAGGTATTAGTACATTAGGAGTTGCTGCGTGTGGGGTACAATCCACAGAACAAGTTTCTAGTAGTGAAAACGTTACTCAATCACCGCGATCGCAACTAGCAACTGCAAATCAACAAGCTTGTACTTTAGTACCACAAGGCGCAGGACCGCAAGGACAAGTGGATGTCCGCGTCGAGGAAGTCGCCACAGGCTTAGAAGTTCCTTGGGGAATTGCGTTTTTACCAAACAATGATATGTTGGTGACAGAAAGACCAGGACGAGTGCGGTTAGTCCGCAACGGTCAATTACAACCTGCACCTGTTGCCACAATCAATGTAACTGATAGCGGTGAAGGTGGATTATTAGGTATTGCAGCCCATCCTAACTTTGCACAAAACCGACTATTTTACCTATACTACACCGCCGATCGCAACGGAACACCAATCAATCGAGTCGAGCGTTGGCAATTATCACAAGATGGTACTAGCGCCACAGCAGATCGCATGATTATTGATGATATTCCGGTTGCACTGTATCACAATGGCGGACGGATTCGCTTTGGGCCTGACGGAATGCTCTACATTGGTACTGGAGATGCGCGTAAGCCGGATATTTCTCAAGACGTTGATAGCTTGGCAGGTAAAATATTACGCGTGACCCCCGATGGTGAAGTTCCACCGGATAATCCATTTCCAGGTAATCCCGTATACATTAGCGGAATTCGCAATACCCAAGGCTTTGACTGGGCGAATGATTCGACGCTGTGGGTAACAGATCACGGTCCGAGCGGCGAACTCGGTAGAAGCGGTCATGATAAAGTTAGCGTTGCCAGCGCAGGTGATAATTTAGGATGGCCTACAATTTACCGTTGTGAAACTCAAGAAGGATTGGTGACGCCATCATTAGTTTGGCGACAAGCCGTACCCCCAGGAGGCGCGGCAGTTTACACCGGAAATGCAATTCCTGAATGGCAAGGTAGTTTAATGATCGCAACACTGCGATCTGAACATTTGCATCGCGTCGTCTTTGAGCCTAATTCTCAACAAGTTCAACAGCACGAAGTTTATCTACAAGGCGAGTATGGTAGGTTACGCGACGCTGTAATGGGTTCTGATGGCGAACTTTACATCACAACAAGTAACTGTGATGGTAGAGGTAACTGTCCCGCTGGTCAGGATAAGATTTTGCGCGTTACTAGGTAATTGACAACAATATCCTTCGACAATTACCAGTTATGCAATTCAAAACTCTGACGGAGAGAAGTACTGAAACCGTTATCTTTTCTACATCCGAGCAATAATATCTATTTGGCGATCGACAACATTTTCCCCTGGAGCGGGTGCAATATCATCAGGAGTCTGTGTATCAGTATTTTGTGGCTCCTGATTCACAGTGTTTTGATCTAGTTCATCAGTAGCAAGATCAGGCGTAACGCCAGTTGTATTGTCAGCGGTGTAGCCTGCTGGAATATTGGGGTTGCTTTGTTCTGAATTCATGATTTTTCTTCTTTGTTACTTGCTCCTAATTTTTTAACTTGTTGTCATGCAAAAACATCACTCCAAAAGTAGAAATAGTTCTGAAAGGTTGAACTTTAGTGAAAATTGCTAAAATTAGATGCCCAAGCAGTCAAATAAAAAGAGATACAAGATAAACTTTGAGGAGCAAAAAATAGCTCATTAAAATGTATTTTTTATAAATTAGCAATAATTTGAGTTATTTTAACCTGCTATTAACTGTAATTTAACGACGAATGAGGTGAATATATGTAGTTTTGAGGTGATGCTGTTGACGATCGCCTTAAGATTATGGTTGTGGAACGTCTGACGCGAGCTTTTCCATCAGGTGGTATCTGGAATATTGTTGGTTTAATATTGGCACTGTTAGGTTTTTTGTTGCCCTCGATCTTTTAGGTGAGGGTTTTGAATTATTAGGTGATGATGCTGCTAATCCGGTTACTGGCTTTTTTACTGGTATCTTAGCAACTACGCTCGTTCAAAGTTCTTCAATATCTACTTCTTTGACAGTTGCACTTGTTGCAGCAGGGCAATTATCTGTCGCCGCTGCTATTCCTGTGATGCTAGGAGCAAATATTGGTACAAGCGTAACAAATTCCATCGTTGCACTAGGACACTTTAACAATAAAGACGAATTCAAGCGAGCATTTACTGGTGCAATGGTCTTGGATTACTTCAACATTATTGCTGCAATCATCTTTATCATCATCGAGATATATACACGCCTTTTATCTTGGTCAGCCACAGGGTTAACGAATGCTTTGGTCGGTGTAGGCGTAATTGAACTATTCGATCCTCTAGACTTCATTGTTGATCCAATTGTCAATTTTATTGTTGGTGTGAATCAAGACACAGGTTGGATTGTTTTAATTGTTGCTTTTATCTTGTTATACACTGCTCTTAGAGGACTTGTAAAAGCACTGAGAGCGATCCTCAACGATGATTTAGAAGAAAAAGTGAAGAAGTACTTATTTGGCTCGTGGTGGCAAGCTATGCTGTTTGAGCTAGTTATTACTGTTGCTGTCCAAAGTTCAAGTATTACAACTTCAGTGATTGTGCCAATCATTGCGCTGGGTGTAGTAGTTGCTATGACAAGCTTGCCATACTTCTTGGGCGCAAATATAGGAACTTCGACAACAGCTTTAATCGCAGCAATGTCACTCGCTGCTGATGGCAATCCAGAGGGAGTAGCATCGCTCACAGTAGCATGGGTGCATATGGTGTTTGATCTCTATGCGATCGCACTCGTCTACCCCATTAAATACACGCGCAGACTACCTGTGTGGCTAGCTGAAAAATCAGCAGATTTTGTTACGGCAGGTCGAGTTTCAGTAATTGGTTATATTGCTGCTCTTTTTTATCTTCTCCCTTTTGGTGCAATTTGGTTAACACAAGATTGGCAAGTTGCCGAATTTTACGAACCTGTGGTACTGCCCGAAGTTGAACACTTACAACAAGCATCAAGTGACGATGCACAAACTCAAAAACCTGATGCAAGTACAAATGAAACAAGTTCTAACTCAGAATGAATTATTATGCGATCGCGAGTAGTTCAGTAAAAATAAATCATGCCGCAATCATCACAAGTACTCAAGCGAGAACTGGGAGTCGTTGGGGCGATCGCGCTTGGTTTAGGCTCAATTGTGGGCACTGGCGTTTTCGTTAGCACAGGAATTGCTGCGGGTATAGCAGGACCTAGTGCGATCATTTCGGTAGCGATCGCGGCGTGTGTAGCAGTGTGTAATGGCTTAAATAGCGCCCAATTAGCTGCGAGTCATCCTGTCAGTGGTGGCGCTTATGAGTATGGCTATAAATACCTTACCCCATGGCTAGGGTTTACTGCGGGGTGGATGTTTTTGGTGGCGAAATCAGCTTCAGCAGCGACGGCGGCTTTAGGTTTTGCCGGTTACTTATTGAATGTTTTGGGAATAAGTGATCGCACCTACTTAGTACCTACAGCTTTAGCCGCAGTAGTCGGGTTGACGTTAATTGTTTTGAATGGAGTGAAGCGCTCGAACGTTATCAATATCACTATTGTGTCAATCACGCTGCTATCACTGCTTTTCTTCATTGTAGCTGGCTTGCCAACAGTAGTTGCGACTGAGTTTAATAATTTTACGCCTTTTGTTGCAGATACCACTAACCCAGTTGCTTCAGTTTTACAAGCTACTGCCTTGATGTTTGTTGCTTACACTGGATACGGACGTATTGCCACATTAGGTGAAGAAGTCAAAGAACCATGCAAAACGATTCCCAGAGCAATTATTATTACTCTTACCACAACAATGTTGCTTTATATCGGTGTTGTTGTTGTTGGGATTGGTTCAGTCGGCGCGCAAACCTTAGGCACAGTCACCAGTGAACAAGTTGCACCTTTAGAAATTGCAGCGCGTAGCTTTAATATTCCTGGAAGTGGTTTAATTTTAGCTGTTGGTGCTGTGACAGCAACATTAGGTGTATTACTCAATTTAATTTTAGGTTTATCGCGCGTGTTATTCGCTATGGGGCGGCGTCGGGATATGCCTAAATTTGTAGCGCGGATGAATTCCTCACGCACAACGCCTTACATTGCAGTACTGATTATGGGAAGCGCGATCGCTTGTTTGGTTTTGATTGGTGATGTCAGAACAACGTGGTCATTTAGTGCGTTTGCTGTTTTAATCTACTATGCGATTACCGATTTATCAGCATTACAAATTCCCGATGAAGATCGGCTTTATCCGAAGTGGATTGCTTGGATTGGTTTAGCAGCTTGTTTATTCTTAGCTTTTTGGGTAGAACAGCAAATTTGGCTAGTAGGTGTTAGTTTAATTATTACTGGGCTAATCTGGAAAACTGTAATTAGAAAGCTAGTATTAAGTTACACTGATAATCAGGGGTGAAAAGCGAGTTATTAAGATTCTTTTAAATTCAAAACTAACTATCAGCAACGGCAAAGTTAGTTTTGATAGCTGCGGTTCCCTGGTCAAAAATTGTTTGTGCGTAATCTGTCCAAACGCCTTGTCCCCAGTAGCGAAAACAGCTTGTTTGTAGAAGTAAATTGTATAACAAAGCTTGACGGTATTCTGACTGTTTTGTATCGATATTCGCACTATCGACTTTTTCATGAAATAAAGCACTCAATTGATTCATCGGGCTTAAAACATTTTCATATCCTGCTACCCAACTGATGTGGTTTGTCCAAGAAGCCCCATCAATATGAAAGTTTGGGTTAGCTTGCTTGATTTGTGTGATCGCATTAGCGATCGCATCAGGAGTAAAGTCATCTTGCACTCTTTGCCAAATTTGATATTGACCTGCGGCTTGACACATTGGATAATCTTCAAATCGACACCCAGCAGCTTGAATTAATTCTAAATATTCTGTGCCTGTTAATCCCACAACACGACGATCTTGCTCGTACCATACTTTCTTAAATGCTGAGGGAAATTCATTCATCATCACGCCACCATTTTCACCATCCGCGATTTGCGTCACTAAGGGTGGAATAGAAACACTACCAAGCTTTTGCCAAGATAATGTTTTTGCTTCGTAGTAAGGTTGCATTTGCCCGACTAACTTTGTATCAGAACCTTGAGTTTTAATTAATGCTGTAATACTCAAAGTTTCACCCGCAGAATTACGGGCAATCAAGCGATGTGGAAGATGTTGAAATTGCAGTGCTTCTCCTGTTAATGATTCTACAGTATGCTCTTGAACAATTAACCAACGATAGCCACACTCAAGGAGAGCTTTGATAAATTGATACAGCGTATCAGGATGATTCGGCAAATGCATTTCAGGAGGTGAAAAACCTTTCACCCGCGCTAAAGCTTCCCAACCAAAAATGGCAGCAAAATGATGTTGCCATGCTTGAATATGTAATTTAATATCTGGAATCGGAGTAGAAGGAACAACGCTATGACTCCACATCGTTCCTAGCCATTCGACATACGGTTGGTAAGTGCGATCGCACGTAATACGTTTGAGATTCTCCAAAATATCGCCGCGCCCCATTTGTTGCAATCCCCACAACAAATTGCCAGAATAATCTAACATCACGCGCGGGTTATACCCTTGACTGACCAACTCAGGGATAAAATCAGCCATACGGCTATAGCAGTAGCTAAAAGGACCTGCATTATGATTATCGCCTTCGTGAGGATATTCAAACATATATTGCAGGTTACTCATCAAAGCACTATTGACACCCGCAGGAATTATCGGTTGGTGCATATGAAGGGCGATCGCAAAACCCGCAGTAATTTCCTCTAACCGGATGTTCGTCGTGGGTAAAAAAATCGGTTCTTGATGGAGTACTACCGATGCAACTTCGGTTTCCCATCCCGAAATATTTGGTAATCCATCAACAATTTCTGGTAGTTGTGGTAAGTTAATCAATTGAGTGCTAGTCATAATGACTGAAACGCTAAGTTCAACTAAGCTACTAACTTTTCTTCATTAATGCAAGTTTTATATTCTGAGCAACACTAAAATCATTCCATTGCCCTACAACTTTCTTCGGGGCTACTCCTACTAAGTACATTCACGCGGATTAACAGGATTATTTAGTAGCGAATTTATTCGCAATTCTTTTCATGTAGGAAGTTCATTGCGTGGCGGATGCGAACATTTTCACAACCAAGCTAACCTGTAAAGAAAGCGAAAGTTGATGAGTTTACTTTAGATGATCGACAAAATAGCTAAGACTCAATACCCAATTGACGATCTACTGCGACAGCGCTGGAGTCCGTTAGCATTTTCAACGCAGACAGTTGAACCCGACAAGCTACGCAGTATTTTAGAAGCCGCAAGCTGGGCAGCATCTTCTTTTAACGAGCAACCCTGGAGTTTTATTGTTGCAACTTCAGATAACAAGGTTGAATTTGAACGCTTGCTGAGTATTCTCGCACAAGGAAACCAAGAATGGGCACAGTATGCCCCAGTATTAATGCTGAGTGTAGCAAAATTGCATTTCGAGCGCAATGGCAACGAGAATCGCCATGCTTTTCACGATGTTGGTGCAGCGGCTGCAACCTTAGCTATCCAAGCGACGGCATTAGGATTATTTATTCACCAAATGGCAGGATTTGACGTTGCTAAAGCAAAGGAGATTTACGGTATTCCTGAAGGGTACGAACCAGTAGCCGCGATCGCATTAGGTTATCTCGGAGATCCACAAACTTTGTCAGATAAATTGCAGCAACGAGAAATGTCGCCACGCACTCGTAAGCCGCTAGAAACTTTTGTTTTCTCTGGTGGTTGGAACCAGCCTTCACCACTCGTTAACCGTTCGTAATCGGTAAAATCTGCGGTGCATCGACACTGCGATCGCGCATCGTCGTCGGTAATTCTTGATGATAAACGCCTGAAGGTAATACCCCACAGCCACCATAACGAGCCATGACTCGTAGTTGTGCGAGTACATCTTCGCCACAAGCTTGTGTTGGTAATTCTTGCCAAAAACGAAAACCGCCGATATCGAGGAGTTTTAATCTGTCATACAAAACGCACCCTGCAATCCAAGCAACGCGATATTTGCGCAGGCGATCGCACGTAATGTTGTAACGTTGTTGAATGTGATATAGATTAGCCGCATTATGCAATTTCCAACGTTCCCAAGCAGGAGTATTTGGTTTTACTAATTCTGGTGTTACAGGAGTATCCCAAAATTCAATCTGCTGTTCGTGCAAGCGAATATCGTGAAGAAAGCTAAGCCCGATAAATGCATTACCAACAAAGCCGCATTTTTCTTCGGCGATCGCTACTAATAAATTATGGACGACGTAAGACTCGCAAATAACATCATCATCTAAATAAAGAACATAGGGAGAAGTTGCTTTCTCTAAAAGAAATTGACGTTGTTGCGCGATACCACGTCGTGGTAAATTTTTGTAGACAATGATTTGATGACCGTGACTTTCAAGCACTCGAACTACAGCTTGAACTTCTTTAGTTTGAATTGCATCTCGATCTTCAGTTTGATCGGAAATAATTATGCGAAAATCGCGGTAAGTTTACGCGCAAAGACTTGTTAGCGTTACAGCTAAAGCTGTTGGACGGGGTTATAAGTAGGAATTAGAATATCAATCATCAGTTAGTTAGCCTAACGGCTGGTAATAGGTAACTGGTAATTGGATACAGACATTGAGGTGTCTGGAGATAGTAGTTCTAAGACTGCACTAACCACGGTTTCGGGTTTTACTAAGCGTAAACAGTGATGATGTCCTTCGGGACAAATGCTTTTATAACAAATCCGACAAGGAACATCGTGAAAGATAACACGATTAGGAACTTGCCAAGGAGTATGTTGCGGATTAGTTAAAGCGTATATGTCAACAACAGGCGTACCAACTGCAGCGGCGATGTGAACAGGGGCGGTGTTGTTAGAAATTAATAAAGGGGCTGCATCGATTAAAGCACTAAGTTCGCCTAAGTTAAGACGGTTAACGAAAGAATGCGATCGCATCTTTCCGCGAATGAATTCAACAAGTTCGATTTCAGATTCAGTTCCAGTGAAAACCACTTGAATATCGTAGTCTCGAACTAATTTTTCCGTGACAATTGCAAAACTTTCGGAAGGATAGCGACGCGAAATCGCAGATGCGCCTGGGTGAATGACAACCCAAGGCTGTTGATGAATTCCTATTTCTGCGAGTAATGATTGAATTCTGAGTTTAGCTGTGTCTGGTATACATAACTTCAAGCGTTGATCGGCTATGGTACTCCCGACGCTAGCAACTAAATCGAGTTGGTGTTGCACTTCGTGACGGATAAATTGTTCCGGTTCGGGATCTTTAATCCAATGCGTGAGAAGTTGATAAGGATTTTCATGGCAATGCGCTAACGTCAAAGGAATACCCGCCATGTAGCACAAAAAAGCCGTTGGTAAAGGATTTTGACTGTAAACGGTGAAGATTACTGCTGCATCAAAATCACGTTCTCGCAATAAATTAATAATTGCATATTCTGGATCGCTATTTTTCCGAGGTGCAGTTGCTTTTAACCAAGGAGAATCATAAACGATGACATCATCAATATCAGGGCACCTCGAAAAATTCATGAAGAAGCGTCTTGAGTTGAGACAAACTGGTATTAGAGCGAATAGGGGTAAAGTTCAATGAGCCAACCCGGATTTGGGGACTGGGAAGAACACCAAAACAAATTGAATCAGAAAAGGGACTTACTGGTTAGGCTCAATGAAATTGTTCCTTGGGAAGCATTTTGCCCAACATTAGAACAAATCCATGATAAACCCCGCAAGAGTAAAGCCGGACGTAAAGCGATTGACGCAGTGGTGATGTTCAAATTACTGGTAGCGACCGTCTATCATTCATGCAATTTATGGGCTTTGGATTAGCGGATGAAGTTCCTGATGCAACCACAGTTTGGCTATTCCGCAAACAATTGAGCCAACAAGGGTTGATTGAATTGCTATTTGAGCAGTTTGATGGTTATCTCATTGAGCAGGGCTATGCTGCCAAAGGCGGACAGATAGTCGATGCCACTTTGATTCCAGTACCCAAGCAGCACAACAGTGACAAGGAAAATGAACAATTGAAGCACGCACAGACCCCGCAAGAATGGCAGGATAAACCGCATCGATTAGCGCAAAAAGACCGGGATGCCCGATGGACGAAAAAAGGCGGCAAGAGCTACTTTGGTTACAAAACTCATATTGGTGTGGATGTCGAGTATGGTTTGATTCGTCGTTACAGCGTTACCGATGCCTCAGTGCATGATTCTCAAGAGTTGGGCAACTTATGGGACGACGACAACGAAGCCGATACCCTGTAGGCAGACAGTGCCTATCGTTGTGAGGCAACTGAGGCAGTGCTGGAGTTAATGGGCTTTGAGAGTCAAATTCATCCGCGAGGCTATCGCAATCACCCTCTGATCCAAGAGCAAAAACAGTCCAATCGAGACAAATCCAAAACTCGTGCCAGAGTGGAACATGTCTTTGGCAGTTGGGTGATGCAGATGGGAGGTAAATTAGTGCGTTCTATTGGTTTAGCACGGGCTCAGGCATCTCTAGGGTTGAAGAATTTGACCTACAACTTCATGCGTTATATGTTTTTACAGACTCAGAGCGTCTGTTAGGGCAGTCGATGCACGGTGAAATTGATTCCATTGCGTCTCTTGGAGCTGTATGTTGCAGTTTGCTTCACAATTGCTTGGTCAATTCATTGCCTGTTGTCTTATCTGAGATCCCCATCTGCCCAAAAACTAATTTATCGAGGTTCCCTTTATAAAGATCTCTGATCATCTCTTTCCTCTGTGACCTTCGTGTCTCTGTGGTTCGTTAAAAAATACTGTTAACAAACAATTTTGATGTATAAAATTTCTTTTAATTTCTACCCATTTACATCCTTTAGCAACCCCAATAATTCCGCTTCAGACAAACAAGTAACCCCTAATTGTTGTGCCTTCTCCAACTTAGAACCAGCAGCTTCCCCAACAACAACATAATCCGTTTTTTTACTCACAGATTCTGTCACTTTACCACCTGCATTTTGAATTAAAGCTTTAGCCTCGTCGCGTTTTAAGGTCGGCAATGTCCCTGTAATCACAAAAGTTTTACCACTAAGAAGACTCGCCTCAACAGCCGATGTTGTGATTTCTTGAGCTAATTGTAAGCCAGCAGTTTGCAACCGTTTGATTAAAACTTGATTTGCCGGAATGCGGAACCACTGATGCACCGACTGCGCAATTTCAGCACCAATACCATACACTGCGGCGATATCTTCAGGAGTTGCAGCAGCTAACTTTTCTACAGTTGGAAAATGCTGCGTTAAAGTCTGCGCATTCACACTACCCACATGACGAATACCTAGTCCGTATAATACCCTTGACCAAGGTTGCAATTTTGAGTGCGCGATCGCAACCACTAATTTTTCCGCCGATTTTTTCCCCATGCGTTCGAGTGACTGTAACTGCGTAGCGGTTAAATCGTACAAGTCAGCAACCGACTGCACAAGAGCGCGATGTACAAGTTGTTGTACCAGCTTTTCGCCCATACCGTTAATATCCATTGCATCGCGGCTGACCCAGTGTTCAATCGCCCCTTTAAGAATTGCGGGACACGAAGCATTGACGCACCGCGTGACCGCTTCACCTTCAGGGCGAATCACAGGTTGACTGCATACCGGACAATAGGTTGGCATCTGAAAAGGTACAGTATTATCAGGACGTAGTTCTTTTAAAACGCGCACCACTTCAGGAATAATTTCACCAGCCTTGCGCACAATCACGGTATCGCCAACGCGAATATCGAGTTGCGCGACGCGATCGCTATTATGTAACGTCGCCCGTGATACAGTCGTTCCCGCTAATTCCACAGGACGCATTTCAGCAAGTGGCGTTAATGCACCAGTTCGCCCGACATTAACAGCAATATTTTCGACGCGCGTCGGGGCTTCTTCCGCTGGATACTTAAGCGCGATTGCCCAACGCGGAAATTTTTGTGTAAAGCCCAATTGTTCTTGCAGCGCAAACGAGTTAATTTTGACGACGACACCATCAGTCATGTATGGTAAATTCAACCGTTCTGTATCCCAATACTTGTAATAAGCGGCAACTTCCTGAATTGAAGGACACAGTTCGCGATTAGGATTTACGCGAAACCCCATATTCTGCAATAATTCCAAGGCTTCCCATTGCGTGCGCGCAATGCTTGCATCATCCATTCCTGGAATATGTAACGTATAAGCAAAAAAATCAAGTCGTCGCTGTGCCACAATTCGCGAATCGAGTTGGCGTAACGTTCCGGCGGCTGCATTGCGCGGATTAGCAAACAACTGTTCTCCTGCATCGCGCCGTTCCTGATTAATTTGTTGAAATACCTCTAATGGTAAAAAAGCCTCGCCGCGTACTTCCACACGGCTGGGGGGATTTTCTAAATTCAACCGTAAGGGAATCGCGCGAATTGTCCGCACGTTTTGCGTAATGTCTTCTCCTACAATTCCATCACCGCGCGTCGCCCCGCGTACAAGAATGCCATTTTCATAAGTTAAAGCTAAAGCGGAACCATCGATCTTCAGTTCGCACACGTACTCTGCGGATTCTACCTTAGGGGCGTGACGCTTCCAGCGTTCTTGCCAAACTTTCAATTCATCGATATTAAACGCATTTTCTAGACTATAGAGCGGTACATTATGGCGTACTGAGGAAAATTGAGTCGCAGGTTTTTCCCCGACGCGCTGTGTTGGACTATCCGGTGTAATGAACTGCGGATACTGAGATTCTAGCTGTTGTAATTCGCGGTAAAGCTGGTCATAAACGGCATCCTCCATGATCGGATCGTCTAACACGTAGTAGGCGTAGCTTGCTTTTTGTAGCAATTGCCGTAGTTCTACAATGCGTTGTTGTTTAATTTCTGATGCCGGTGGTTGCATAGAACTTTTCCCTTACCGATTGAAATCTCAAGTTTTAGTTTAGCTTCCACGTTTTGAGAATCTGATTGCCCTTCCTCTTCGCAAGCTACTACAAGCTACTACTATAATTAGATGATGAAAATTACACTGCGAAATTCCTAGCAATATTTTCATACGCAGTATCATCTAATTGTTGATAATTATTGCTCTACGACTTCTCACACACCTTTTAACAAAAAATCAAGTATCCTGCTAGATAGCAAAAATGGACAGGTGTGAATCATGAAGGTTTGGCTAGCTTGCTTTGTACTTTTATTTGCTCTCGCTGAGCTTTTTCAATGGATGAAGCAGTTTTCGCTACCGTTGCCGATTTATATTTTGGGTGGTGCGTTTTTAGCGATCGCATCTAACTACGACAAACTTGGCGGTTTACGTTGGCTATCGCATGATCGCGCGTTCATCAATTCTGCAAGTCAACCTTCTATCACTCAATCAACTGCACAGCCGTTGCAATCAGTATCGTTTACTACAGTGCCCGCTGCTGAACAAATGCAACCGTGCACAAAAGAGAGTAAATAGTATGATTACTTGCCACGCTGCTGCACCAATAAATAAACAAAGTAAGGCGCACCAATAACCGCAGTGACAATTCCACAAGGAATTTCAATCGGGGCAAATAGCGTACGTCCGATTAAATCTGCGACAACAACAAGCATCGCCCCCATCACGCCAGCAACGGGAAGTAGCCCACCATGAGTTGCACCTACTAACTGACGTGCCATATGCGGAGCCATTAAACCCACAAAACCAATCGCGCCTGCTGTCGCCACCGCAGATCCAGCGAGTGCGGTACTAATCAGCAACAACCAGCCGCGTTGCCACTCAATGTGACAGCCTAATCCTGTCGCAATTTCGTCACCTAAAGCTAAAGCGTTGAGTTGGCGAGTCTTGACTAAAGCAAGCGGCAAAAATACAATAAGCCAGGGTAAAAAAGCAAAAACCTGCTCCCAACTGCGTCCGTAAACACTTCCTGCTAACCACACTAAAGCTTGACTGACGCTGTTAATCTCACCAAAAGTCGTAATTACACTTGTGCAAGCACCAATGACCGTCGCAATTCCGACACCGATTAAAATCAACCGCAACGGCGAACTGCCTCCTTCCCATGCTAAAAAGTAAATGAGCAACGAAACCGCCAAAGCACCGCCAAACGCAGAGATGGGCAAGAATCCCACAGGAACACTAGGAAATAATACAATCAAACTCACCGCCGCTAAACTCGCGCCAGCATTAACGCCAATGATCCCAGGATCGGCAAGTGGGTTACGCGTGATTCCTTGCATAATTGCACCAGAAATTGCTAAGGCTAGTCCTACTAAACTTGCAACTAAAGTCCGCGGTAATCGCAGCGTGTTAACGACAAATGTATAGTCAGAGTTTTCTTCTAGCCCTAACACAGTTTGAATAACTGCAAGGGGCGGGATCGGATATTCCCCGTACGCAACGCTAGCAATCATTGCGATTAGCGTCACAAGTAACAAAAGTAACAATACAGTCAAAACGCGTTGCTTGACGCGTAGCGATAGCGGTAGCGATCGCGAACGAATCCGTAGTGTATTTTGCTTCATTTACTAACTTTCATCCGAGCAAGATAAACAAAGAAGGGCGCGCCTACTAATGCTGTCACAATTCCTACTGGCAATTCTTGGGGTCGAATGACGAGTCGCGCAACGACATCCGAAGCAAGCAGGAGGATTGCACCAAATACCGCACTATACGGCAAAATCCAACGATAATCTACCCCAATGAGTAAGCGCACAATGTGGGGGACAACTAAGCCAACAAATCCAATCGGTCCTGCGGCGGCAACTGCACTTCCTGCTAATAACAATACTGCTACTGCCGCTGCGATTTTGACCCAAGCCGTTTTTTGACCCAAACCTTTCGCCACATCTTCACCCAGGTTGAGAATATTGATTTGGCTTGCTAAGGCAAGAGCAAGTACCAGACCTATGACGATATAGGGTAGCACTTGCGCAATAATTGCATAATCGCGACCAGCAACCGAGCCTGCTAACCAAAACCGAATTTCATCAAGCGTGCGTTGGCTAATAATCAAAATGCCTGTTGTTAGCGCTGAAAGTAAAGCGGCAATGGCTGCACCAGCAATCGTTAAATTCAGCGGCGTAAGTCCTCCACGCCCCAGCGAACCCAAAAGGTAAACACTAACCGCACTCGTACCTGCGCCGAGAAACGCACACCACACATAAAAACTCGGTTCAGAAGTTCCAAAAATAAAGATCGCCACCACAACGGCGATCGCTGCACCCGCATTAATTCCCAAAATTTCGGGATCTGCCAAAGGATTGTGGCTAATACCTTGCATAATCGCTCCAGCAATCGCCGTCGCCGCACCAACAAGAATTGCGAGTAGCGATCGCGGTATGCGCACTGTGCGAATAATCAAATGTTCGGTTGAACCATCAAAAACAGCGATCGCCTCATAAATTGTTTTGAGTGAAATGTCTGCTGCGCCCAAAGCAATACTGATAAACAGGCAAATCACTAATACTCCGATGCTCGCAATTAAACCTAGCACGGGCGATCTGCTTTTCCAATTTGATACTTCTGTCATACCTTCGTTTTGCTGCAATATCGCTGCAAAGTAATTGCAATCGCACCTTACCAGTGAGCCACTAGGGTAGGCATCGTCGAATACTACTCGCAACTTATTGCCAAATTCTATCAATAATTTGGTGGGTTTTATCCAAACTGTCGCTGCAAAATCTTCAACAGTGGTTGAGGGCGATCGCGCTTTGCCGCTTTTCTTACAAAGTAAAAAGGCTCTCATCAACATCATGTGCTAGAAGTTAAGGAGAACCGAATAGGTAGGATACTTTAAAATTTATCTTACTAAATCAACCAAAACCCTTTTTTTTGCCAATATTGTTTTTCTAAAATGTTATCTAAGCTTTGCTGCGAGATGACACATTTCTCAACCAATAATTTTCCTAAAGGTTTATTGTTGTATTGCTGCTCAAGTAAAAATTGCTCTAGCGCATTGGCGGAAATCAATTTTTCTTGAATGAGTAATTGACCAAGCTTAATTTGCTGCTCTGCTAAAACTCGATTAAGCGTCCCTTGAGACACTAATTGTTTTTCTACTAAGATTTGTCCAAGTTGTTTTTGAATGCGGCGTTGCTCAGCTAAGACAGGTTCTAGTTTGTCTTGAGAAATTAAGCCTTTACGTACTAGCATTTCGCCGAGAGCAGCTTTTTCTACTTTTCTCTCAAAAGTTTTAGTAAACATTACTAATCCTTGACTTAATTATGCTATTCAAGCGTTTTTATATAGGAAAATATTACGTTTAAGTAATTCATACAAAATTTCTTAGCAAGTACTGACAACAAGATACTTACATTTTTATGATTCCCTTTTTTGGATAGTTTGTGGTATAGAAACTATAAAGAGCAAAGTAAGACTTTGTAAGCAAAGTCTTACTAATAAAAACTAAGAATTTTTCGTAAAACGCGTTTACTAACGTATAAAGTTTTTAACTTTGATGCTGAGAAAGATAAACTTTATGGTAGTATTCTTGATACTCGTCAGACAGTAAAGGTTGCCACCAATCGCGGTGCGTGAGATACCATTCAACTGTACGACGCAATCCCTCAGCGACAGTTATTGCGGGTGTCCAGCTGAGTTGAGTTTTAATTTTAGTCGCATCAATCGCATAACGGCGATCGTGTCCTGGTCGATCCTGAACAAAAGTGATGAGTTCGCGTGCTGGACGCACTGGTAAATCAATTGCTAGTTCATCCATAATGTCACATAGCATTTGCACCAAGTCGATATTTTTAACCTCATTATTGCCACCAATGTTATAAACTTCTCCAGGTAAACCTTGATGAATGACAACACCTAAAGCTGTACAATGATCGCCTACATATAGCCAATCACGGACATTTTGTCCATCACCGTATACAGGTAGTTGTTTACCAAGCAAGCAATTGATGCACATTAAAGGAATGAGCTTCTCAGGAAACTGATAGGGACCGTAATTATTCGAGCAATTTGTAATGATTGTTGGTAGATGATAAGTATGATAGTAGGCACGTACTAAGTGATCGCTACCAGCTTTAGAAGCCGAATACGGGCTATTGGGTGCATAAGGAGTCTTTTCAGTAAATGCAGGATCGTTGGGATTAAGACTACCGTAGACTTCATCAGTAGAAACGTGAAGAAAGCGATGATGATCTGGTTGTCCACAAGTACGCCAGTGTTGTAGAAATGCTTCTAGCAGCGTGAAAGTCCCAACAACATTAGTTTGGACAAACGCAGCGGGTCCCAAAATCGAACGGTCTACATGAGATTCCGCAGCAAAATGCACAACTGTATCAATCGCCTCAGTTTGTAAAAGTTGGTCTAAAACTGTGCGATCGCAAATATTCCCTTGGAAAAAGCGAAAATTTTCTGTTGCTTCCCAACTTGCTAAGTTACTACGATTTCCTGCATAAGTTAAGGCATCTAGAACAACTACGCGGTCTTCAGGATAAGTTGTACACCAAGAATGCACAAAATTTGTACCAATAAAGCCTGCGCCTCCAGTCACCAATAGCCGCCTCGGCTGCGGAGAGTTTAATCGCTGATTCTCTGCCCTACTCACAAAATCTTCCCTTGCTCGATCGAAAATCCCAAATAGTATCACTCCTCGCGCAGCACTTGTAAAGCAGATTTCATTGCTAAAGCCATCAAACACTCAGCCTTTTTCTGATTTCTGAGCAAAGTTCCCCAAACTTGGGGAACCAGTGCGCCCTTAAGGGTTATCCCCCGTTGTAGCAAGTGGCGTAGATTTAGGGGACTGATACGAGTGCGGTTACTTAACGATTCATACATTGATTAAGCAATGCCGAAAATCAAGTTCCGATTTATGCAAGTAGTCTAAAGTTTCTGTGCTGTCTGACAGAAATGAAATCAGAATTGAGCCTGGTGTAGTCAGGATCAATTAGCAGCTATTACGCATCTGATTGTTGGGGTTGTTCTGGTGTATTTGGCGTTTCTGGAGGTTGAGCAGCGCAATTAGCTATATCGTACTGGTATTGCAAGTGGAACTGTTGATTTACTGAACTTTCACCCTTGGGAAATTCGTATGCTTGAACATATTCTTTAGCAGCCTGCTCAACACTCGCCGCCCCTTTGCGCGAAAGAAAATCAGGTCCAGAAACAATTCTACCAGCGGGATTGACAACGACTCCCAAAACTGCAACGCCTTCTAGTCCGCGATCGCAAGACTTAATCGTTTTATATATAGGTGCTTTGGTCACCACATTCGAGTAGTTTTGCTGGATGGTACTTTGACGTTTCGCCCACGCTTGCAATTGCGCATCTCTGTCACTCGTTGCAGATAGACCAGAACCCGAACCACCAGCAGTATTTGGCTCGCTACGCAATGCGGCAACAATTTGTTGTCGTCGTGTTTGTTCTGCGGTATTGTCTGGCTGAGCAGGATTAGTCGCACTAGCCGTATTTGGCTCGCTACGCAGTGCAGCGACAATTTGTTGTTGTCGTGTCTGTTCTGCCGTGTGTGGCTCTACAGGTTGTGGGTTAGTAGCAGTTTGTGGTGCAGCAGCTGCAGGTGGATTTGTCGCAGCGCGTTCCTCGCGAATTTTTTGCTGTAGTGCTAAGAGTTCCTGCTTACCGCGTTCTGGTAGTTGTTGAGGTCGAGGACCTGACTCAACAGGTTGCGTTGGGTTAACTACGGCAACTTGCTGTTGTGGTTGACTTTGGGGCTGTTGCGGCTGAACTAAATTAGGAGGTGTCGGCAGCGTTTGTGCTACTTGACTTGGTGGTACTCCCTCAGGAGAAAATGGCTCCGCTGGATTCAAGCGCATGGCTGGTAGTCCTGCATTACTCGGCTGTCGCCATTGCGGTACCGGTGGTAATAATTCTCCTGAATTGTACGTACGGTTTTGATTTTGGTTTGGTGCTGCTGCTACGGGAGGTTGGAGATTGCCGAGTGGCGGTGGTGGCGGTAGTGTATTCAGAATAGGCGGCGGTGGTGGGGCGTTGATTATAGAACCTGTAGAGAAAGCCTGTTGGCTGTTTCGGCTGGGATTGACCTTGGGTACTCCGCTTGTTGTGCGGTTACTACGTTCTGGCGATACAGGCAAAATAAACGTTTGATTAGGTCGTAACGCTTGTAAGGAGTTGCTACCTACTGGCGGTAAACCAATTGATGGCGGCAGCGCAATCGGGTCTGGTAATGGTGGCAGCGCCCCTACGGGAAATGGTGGCGGCGGAGGTAACGGCGGTAAGGGACTCTGCTGTGTGGCAAATGGTGGCAATGCTGCGGGTACTGAGGACGCTCCTGGCAGACGGCTTTGTTCTTCAGGAGTTAGCTCTACAATTCCCACAGTTCGCTGCTGAATATTTGCGGCTAATTGCGAATCGTATGGTAAAAATGGCAAAACGATCAACAGCAATCCATGAATGCCTAAGGATGCTACGGCAGCCATGCCATTGGTCGAGCGAAAGCTTTCTGGTAAAGTTCTCATCAGGGAGGCGTAGGACATGATAGCTAAAGGTACACTCGTCTCCGGATTACAAGCTAATGACTGCGAGTAACGCGATACTCGTCGAGGTGTAACATACGACTTCTGTCGAAAGAAGTATGCCTATGGATCTTGATATTAACCTTTCTACTCTTAACACTAGAACAGCAAAGTTACCAGTTTTTGATTGAGAAAATGAGTATTCATTGTTAACTGTGTACAGACAAATATTCAAATTGCTAAGCCACTAGGGAAAAAACGTGAGATTGAAACTCAGATGAATGCATATGACACTGTGTATAATTCTACACAAATCTTAATAAAATTGTGGCTAAAAATCTATCCATAAGTGATTTTTCTCTGCCCTCTACTTTTGTTCTACGACGTTGCGCAATCGCCGAAGTTGCACGATAAGCAGTGAAAAATACGCTAACTTTAGTGTGGGATGTGATCGCAAGTCAGTATAAATTTTTTGTTGTGGTAAAGTTGCGTATTCGACAATCGCGCTATTTTCTAGCAACTGCCGCTGCTGCAATATCGCCCACACTTTCTCATAAACCGAACTTACTTTCATCAAGACAACAACATCAGCCCAATCAAGTACTGTTTCTAATTCCTTCACCGTATAAAGTGCTGGTAACACAACCAGTCGCTGTTGTCGCAAAGTTAATGGCAATCCCAACGCTGCGGTAGCCGCCATTGGCGAACAAACTCCAGGGATAACTTTAACGATCGCCTTGGGTTGTAGTGCTTGTAGTGTTTGTGCTAAGTAGGTAAACGTGCTGTAAAAACTGACGTCACCTTCACACGCAAACGCCACGTCTTTGCCTTGACTGAGATATTGCCAAACTTGTTGTGCTGCGGTTTCCCATGCGGCTGTTAATACCGTCATATCTTGTACGTAGGGAAAAATCAGTGCTAATTGCACTTGCTGCGGATTCAACCACTGCGCGATAATTTGCTGCGCTAACCCTTGTTTACCTTGAACTCCTGCTGGAAAAGCTACAACTGGCGCTTGTTGCAAACAACGCCAACCTTTCAAGGTAATCAATTCAGGATCGCCAGGTCCTACACTAATGCCGTAAAGAGTACCGATTACCATCAACAAGAGGCTAGGGAATGAATATGAGTATACTGAAATTTGTCCCCTCGCTCCTAGTTCCTAGCTTCTCGCTTCTCATGCTGCCGACTGTTATTCTGCCTGGATATCTTGAAGGTGCGATCGCTTACCGCGAACTCGAACAATCTTTACAGCAACAGGGATTGCCTACAGTTACTGTACCGTTGCGGCGTCGTGATTGGTTAGTGACTTTGGGCGGCAAACCAGTGACACCAATTTTGCAGCAACTCGATCGCACGGTCAAGCAAGCCCTAGAGCAATACAACGCGTCAAGAATTAATTTGATAGGACACTCGGCTGGCGG
The DNA here is from genome assembly GCF_001904655.1 of Chroogloeocystis siderophila 5.2 s.c.1. Lineage (NCBI taxonomy): Bacteria > Bacillati > Cyanobacteriota > Cyanophyceae > Chroococcidiopsidales > Chroococcidiopsidaceae > Chroogloeocystis > Chroogloeocystis siderophila. The sequence goes on from NZ_MRCC01000017.1 coordinate 60,654, forward strand.
GTGGATTTCTCGTATCTACTTAGGGGATAAGCCGTATAGTAGTCTTGCCCAAGTCGATTTAACAACACCTTGGCAAGCACACCAGTACGTTGCGACATTAATCACCCTCGGAACTCCGCACACGAGTTTAGAACGCTGGACGCGCTGGAGTCTGGATTTTGTCAATCACAACTATCCAGGTGCTTTTTACCCACACGTTCGTTATGTCTGTGTTGCGGGAAAAACCATCTTTGGGCAACGCCGTCGCGGTAGTTGGTTAGCTTACAGTAGTTATCAATTAACTTGTGGTCAAGGCAATTGTTGGGGTGATGGCATTACGCCGATCGTTGCTGCGCATCTCGATGGTGCAGAAAACTTAATCATTGAAGGTGTCAATCACTCACCGCGATCGCCTGGTTTGTGGTACGGTTCGCCCTCTATACTACCGTTCTGGGTGACGTACCTAGCATAAGCACAATTAATTAAAATCTGCTTTGCAAAAGAGCTTCTTTATTAAAAATCGCGTTAAGATCTTAATAAAACTATACACTTTGTAAACGCAGGGAAAAATTAGTTATGAAATCGTATGAATTCGTCCTGCGGCGACTCGCGACTATTCTATCGGTAGCAATTATTTCATTAAGCGTCATGGCAGCAGTGACAGGAATTTTGCTGTCTTTCTACTACGAACCCGTCGCCGGTAGAGCCTATCAGTCATTAAACTGGATTGACACTGAAATTCCAAATGGCTTGTTAATTCATAGTATTCATGACATTGCAGGTAATGCCTTAATCGTCACCGCCTTAATTCAGATTGTCGTTATGTTTTTAGGCAGACAGTTTCGGTCGAGTTGGTTGACTGCTTGGATTAGTGGTATCTTGCTAACTTTAACTGGAATTGGTTTAAGTTGGACAGCAATTATCCTCGACTGGAGTCAAGTTGGCTACTGGCGTTTTCGCATCGAGTTAAGCACGATTGAAGCAATTCCGTTCATTGGTGGTACGTTACGCAATATTCTGACAGGTGGCGGAGCCGTCAATACAACAACAGTTGCGCACCTTTACACAATACACAGCTATCTTCTCTCTGTCGGTGCGATCGCGCTTGCTATCGTTCACTTGTGGAGTTTACTACAGCAAGAAAAAGAAATGAAAGGCGCTGTGGCAGAAACTTCACTGATGACAAGCGAAGTAAAAACAGAAGAAACCACATTTTCGCAAATTTGATTGTGATATCATCTCCAGCTAAATAACTAGAATATCGGTATCGTTTCGCTGTTAATGGTTAGTTAATAGTCACCCTTCCCCTTGACTAACCATTTTTGTTATCACCAATCAACTGGATTTGATATGATTTAAAGCAATTAGTCAAAGGCTAGTCGCTTTTGTTTTACAGCGGTGGAATGGGAACTTCTTCAACTTTAGAAAGCTTTTCTACATTCAAACGCCTTGCATTGCAATCGCCTGACAAACGTTTGAGCAGATTCGGTCTGGGATCGTGCAAGATGTAGATAATGCGATCGCTTGGTTGCCACTCTTCTGTCGCTGGTGCAATCAGAAACTGATCTTCGCGTTCGAGAAACAACGGAACAATCGCTTCAGTGCGCATCAAAGCTTGTAAATGAGCTTGTTGAAAAGAAAACTCGCGCTCGGTTAAAGTTGTTGTGCCTAACTTAACTCTGCCATCCTTGAGGTATTCATTCCAAGTTTTCAGCGGCAAGTCGGCAATAAAAGCTTGCTGCACCTTTGCTTTACCCGTAGCATTATTCGCTTCCGGGGTGCGCGGAAAAACTGCCAAAACGCGTGGAGGATTAAACTCTTCCGCAGCCCGCTGTGCTAGAACAAAATTAACTTCACCGTTATTCGTCATTGCCAAAAAAGTTCCTACCGAGTCGAGTTCGGCTTCTTCCAACACGCCTTTATCTAAAGCACTGCGAACGATCACGCGAATATTTTCGGCTTCTGCCTGTTGCGCTGCCACAGGGTCAGTATCAATTATCACTACAGACTCGCCACGTTCTTGAAACAAACGCGCAATTAAAACACTTAACGGGTTACAACCTACAATAACCGCTCCCGTTGCTTCTTTCGAAGTAATCTGTAACCAACTCGCAACCCAACCCGCAGTCAATCCTTGACAAACAACAGTCAAGATAATTGTTAAGAAAACGAGTGCTTTAATCGAATCTCCGCCGTTGATGCCGCGTTCAGTTAAGAAAATTGAAAATAAAGAGGCAACCGACGCAGAAACAATGCCTCGTGGTGCGATCCAACATAAAAACAGCTTTTGTCGCCAATTGAGATCGCTATTCCACGTACATATCCCTACATTCAGTGGGCGGATAACAAACATTAATGTCAGAACAGTAAATAAGCTACCCCATCCTAAAGCTAAAATACTCGCCAGCGATAAATCTGCTGAGAGCAAGATAAACAGCACCGAAACGCCTAGGATCGTGAGTTGTCCTTTAAATCGCCTTAACAATCGTTCTTCTGGTACAGATGAAGCGCGTAGTACAATACCTGCAACAACGGTTGCCATCAATCCCGATTCACTACGAACGAGTTGAGCTAACGTAAATAATCCCCACACTCCCGCTAAAACGACTAGATTTTTGAGTTCGTCGGACAAAAAATTGGCACGCTTGAACATTAAGCCGAATAATAAGCCACCGATCGCGCCAATACCTCCACCAATACCGAGACGGATAATCAAGCCACTGATTGCACGAATTGGATCGGTTTCGCCATTGAGAATCGTATCGAGAATCACAACCGCGAGGATCGCCCCTACAGGATCGATTAAAACCCCTTCTCCCTCCAACAATGTCGCCACTTGACGATCGACTTTAACAAGTTTAAGAAGAGGACTAATAACCGTAGGTCCAGTGACAACAACCAAGGATGCATAGAGAAAAGCAATTGTCCACGGGAATTCACTTAACCAATGCGCCGCCATACCTGCACCGATCAGCGTAATTGCAGTACCAATTGTTACCAAATTCCGCAAACTGCCAGAAACCTTGCCTAATTCGCGCAGTTCTAGGTTAAATCCACCCTCAAACAGAATAACAGCGGTTGCCAGCGCGACAATGACTTCTAAGCCAGAACCCAATGAATGGGGATGAAGTAGCCCGATGCCATCAGCACCCAACAAAATACCAAATAGCAGCAAAAACACGATACTTGGTACTTTGAGGTATTCTGCCACTACCTGAGCACCAATGCCAGCAGCGACAGCAATAACCATTTGCAAGGTAAGTTCAAACGATGCTTCCATAGGGGACTTGCAAAGTCTCTGTCATAACCTTTCGTTAAGGATAGTCGATATTCGCGCTGCTCGGTGTAACACTACACGCTCCCTCTGTTGTGAAGTTTTAATTTATTACGGTTAATTGTATTTTAGAATACATATTCTCTCATATTGTTTAGAGAATAAAGCAAAATAAATTTTTTATTGATTAAGTTAACTTATGGTTGTCCGCGTCGAAAAAGCAATCGCTGACTTATGAATTAGTCGTAATATTACGTATTTCTCAAAAGTAGAAAGTAGTTTTTTACTCAAAAATACTTTCTACTTAATCGCAAGTATCGAATAGAGATGAAGCGAAAAGAAAGCTTATGCTGTGGTCATACTGACAGCAAAGAAATAAATCTCCTGGATAAATCCTGCGAATAAGCCCCCTAAATCCATGCTAGTTTGACCTTAATTCCCGTCAGTGCACTGTTCCTTGGTGTATTTATCTTAAATGAACAGCTGACATGGAATGCGATCGCAGGTATGGCATTGATCTTTGTTGGACTTGTCGCAATTGATGGCAGACTTATAACAAAAAGCAGCTAACTTCAGTCTCATTCCAGTCAACCTCTCTCATACTGCCAACTCTGTGTTCTCAGTGTCCTCTGTGGTTCGTCAAAAAACTATTGCACATATCAAAATGAACTCAGCATTAGATTCTTTACAAGAATGGCAAGCAATTTTAAATCGAGACTCGCAATCTGATGGCAAAATTTTCTACAGCGTACACTCGACTAAGATTTATTGTCGCCCTAGCTGTCCTAGTCGTAAACCAAACCGCAACCAAGTAACATTTTTTCAATCGGCGCAAGAAGCCGCTGAATCACAAGGGTTTCGTCCTTGTAAGCGATGTCAACCACAAAAAATCCTCGCGCCTACACTCGATAAGGTTCTCACAGCCTATCGTTATATTGAAGCACAAAGCGATCGCATTCCCACCCTGACAGAATTGAGTACTCAAGTAGCATTAACTCCTACTTACTTCCAACGAGTATTTAAGCAAATTATTAGTGTCACTTTGTTTGAATACGCAAACGCCCAACGAATAAAACGATTGAAACAACATCTCCACCAAGGTGCAGAAATTACTGATGGGCTTTACGCAGTCGGCTATGGTTCAAGTAGTCGCCTTTATAAAAAAAGCACCCGAACAACTCGGAATGAGTCCTGCTACATACAAACGACGCGGGAAAGGTGAAGCAATTCGCTATACAAGCGCAAACTCGCCACTGGGTTATCTAACAATTGCAGCAACGACACGCGGGATATGTAGTGTTAAACTAGGAGACGATTTAACAAAACTAGAAAACGAACTTCGTAATGAATTTCGCTACGCATTGCTACATCGTGCCGATGATAAACTACAAGAATGGATTCTTCAAGCTTTAGTAGATTATCTCAGTGGTAAATTGCCTTTACCAGAACTTCCCTACGATGTCAAAGCCACTGCATTTCAACTGCAAGTTTGGGAAGCACTAAAGCAAATTCCTCTCGGTACAATAGTGAGTTACAGCGATGTTGCTTGCGCGATTGGACATCCTACCGCAGTTCGTGCTGTAGCGCGTGCTTGTGCGACAAACCCTGTTGCTCTCATTATTCCCTGTCATCGCGTATTACCGAAAACCGGAGGATTGGGAGGGTATCGTTGGGGCGTTTCTCTGAAACAAGCACTATTGGAAATGGAACAACAGCTTTGAAAAATAACCGTATTTCTACGGTACTCATTGTTGCTAAAGCTGGGAACTCTGAATGACGAGTAACCTCTTGTCAACCTTATTTAATATATTGCAATGGTTTCATCTGTAACGCATACTCCCAGTTTTGATTTTGATGATGACAAATTTAAAGCACCTGCTTCTGAGATACTGCCTTGGTGTCAAATGATTAACCCGCAATGGGGTGAAAATGGATTGAAGCCGTATGGATTAGCGATTACGCAAGAAAACGCAAAACTTGTTGGTTTTACACCTGATGAGAATTGGCAGCAAGTAGAATATACTTTTGGTTCGGGCGAAATTGTTGAGTTGTTAATGACAAGTACTCCGCGAATATTAGTCCTACATCGCGGACCTGTTTGTATCAAAGATCGTACGACAAATACCACTTTGGGTCGTCTGATAGATCATTACGAAAGTTTTACCAACGAGAAGCCAAAATTTAAAACGTTTACACGTTATCTCGTTTTCTTGGTAGGAAAAAATCAAAAGCTGCTGCATCATTCTCCATTGCGCTTGACATTAAGCGGTGCAGCTGGGGCAAGTTTTAGTACAGCGTTTCGTACCTCAAAAAATGGTCAAGTCACGAGTGGGTTTACGTTAGAACTGGAAAAAGCTTATGCTGCTTTTCGTCATCAATCATTTGCAGCTAAAAGTGGACTGTTTCACGCTCACGGCGTTTTTTGCCCTATCATTACCTCTGAGGAAAGAGGAACAGCACCTAATAAAGCTTTAGTGGCTGTTACAGTAGACTACGAGCATCCGACAGCAGAGAACTTAGTAGAGTACTTAATTCCGACAAATTCAGAAGAATCTGCTGTCATTTGTCAAACGTTTGAAACTTATCAAGATTTTGGTAAAGAACAACCAAAATTAGAAGCTGCTAGTACTCCTGACGTAGAGGAAATTGCTGATAGCGATCGCTTTGATGAATATGATTTTGATGCTGCACCTTATTAAGTAAATAGCAAGGGGACAAACAAGATGTCCCCACCACTTGAGTTTATTTCAGTAACAAATAATACAAATGTCCACGATGACCAGTCACTCCAGCGCGATCGCCGGCTAGTTTACCTGTACCCATGAAATAATCTACTCGTCCTGGCCCTTTAATCGCACCACCCGTATCTTGATCTAAAACGTAGCGGCTCACAAGGCGATATTCCATACTGCCTGTAAAATCGTTAGGAAACGGTAGTTGCGTATGAATCAATGCTAAAGCACCAGGCGGCATGAGTGATTTATCTGTCGCGATCGAGCGATCTGCGGTGACGGGTACTCCCAAAGATCCGACGGCTGGCGCACCTCCTGTTTCTCGGAAGAACACAAAACCACGATTACGCGGTAAATAGTTATTAAGCTCGGCTGGGTATTGCGTAAAGTAGTCGATCATCACTGGTAACGTTAAACCCGCTAACGGTAATTTGCCGTCTTTGGCTAATTCTTTGCCAATACTGGTGTAAGGGTAGTCTGTTTTTCCTGCAAAACCAATTGAAATCATTTTTCCATCAGCGAGTTGCAGCCGTGCTGATCCTTGAATTTGGGCTAAAAATGCTTCTAGGCGATCACGTAACCAAACAATTTCTAACCCCTTGAGTCTACTTTTGTCGCCTAGCAAACCATCTTTACCTTCGAGTTCTTGGCGAGTGGGGTGCGGTTTGCGCCAAGATTTGAAATTTGGCGGTAGCCGATACAATGGATAACGAAATTCTGCGGTGGGAACGCGGCTGGCTTGATAAATCGGTTCATAGTAAGCCGTGTAAAGAACATCGCCTTTGCCGTCTCGCCCTGTAGACTGGTAAAACACGAACTCACGCGATACCGCAGCTTGTAGTTCTTCCGGTGAATTTGAACGCACAACTAATTGTCGAAAACGCTCTAAACTACGTTGAACGCGATCGCGGGTAATTCCCGTTCCTCGATAGCGTCGATATGCGGCTGTCGCGGCTGGAGATTTAATATAACGTAAACTATGATCAATTGATGTTAGTAAGGCGTGTTTATCTCCAGGTTGACCACTTTGACCCCAAAAAATTTGCTCATCTAACCCTAATATTTCAGTCTGACAACAATCAGTATTTTGCTTTTGAACGCGTTGTGTGTCAGAAACAGGTCGCAATGGTATCCGCGCCACCGCTGGTACTGTCGTCAAGATAGCAGCGGCTAAACTTAGGGTCATTAAAGCCGTTTTTTTTCTCATCGTTCACTCCACACTAAAATCGTTCCACACTAGAGCTAAATATCGGCTCCACCCGAATTGCTACAATCTTCGATGGACGCACCACAAGGTACTCTCCTTGAATATTTTTGATCGGTACGCTAATAAAGTCATTAGAAGCCGCCTTTGGTGTTAATTCACTGCTGTACCACTTCTGAAATTCTTGGATTGTCGGAAAACGCACTTCTTCTCTGTGTCCGCCCTCGATGAGAAGATGTACCACGTATTCGTTAGGAGTTCTCGGCATACAAATAACGTTAATTTACGAATGCATCGCATTCATTTCTAACTGACTCGACTCGAAATTGAGAAGAGGCGGTAGAAAGGAGTCAGAGGTTAGGGTTAAAATAGGCTACCACAATATAGCTAAGAACTAAGAGTAAAACGCTAGTTTAAGTGAGCTTAGACTTTAGCCTCTACCTTCTCAGCAAACCAATTACGTAAATAAATTGAATCGCTGAAGTTGTGTTTCCATGACTTGAGGCAGTATTGTACCAAGTTCTATGCTGTTATTGAATTGCAATAATTGGTAATTAGGTAAATCAAAAGGTAGTTGTCCAGCTAAATCTTTTCGCTGCATCTGTGCGAGAACAATTTGTTCGGTTCGCTTGCTTTGGATCGCATAGCCAATTTCAACACAGACATTCGGGCTAAGAATAAGCTGCGCCTTCCCTTTGCTGTCAATACTTGTAATCGGTGTACTATCGGCAATAAATAATAAACTTTTACGAATTTTTTGCATCGCGGTGCTATTCAAGCGTATACAGCTATCACCAGAGCGATGTGATTCAATTAATGATAATTCGATCCGCGATCGCTTATTTAAGGTAGCGATCGCTTTTTGTAATTCTTCTCTTAAAGCTTCACTAGAAGCTGTATACTCGGTTTGATAACAAAAAAAGATTGTTGGCTCTAACGACGCCATGACCGTCTGCTTCGTGAAATAAATTTCATGGCTACTCAGGTCAATATTCGCGATTGTATAACCACCGCTACCTTCAATGTAAAATTCAACGTTCTCTCCTTGTAAGTAACGCTGAAACCATGTCGATTGTTTAACTTGTTCGCGATCTTCTAAAAAATCTGCCCTAAGCGCAGATTTTAATAAACTGTTTTTGCTGAGGCGCAGATCGTGAGGACGTTTTTCTAATTCTTCTAGCGGTTCATATTCGTGAATATACCAAGCTTTTAGAGCAATAATCGCCATACCGTGCGCTGTTTATGCTGACTTTATGTTCATTACTCTCAAAATTCTACTCTAAAACAAAACAACACCCAAAACTCTACTAGCTAAGACACTTCCTCTTATAAAATTAGCTTCCCAGGGTTGTATCCATTAGAATACATCGCCCCCAATTGCCAGCTTGAGGAAATATTAGCATTCGACTTGGGTGTCGTTTTTTGTTTGACGAGACAGATGATAGTTAAACAGCGCTTTTACCTCTTATACTAGTTTGTTTTTTTTCTTAGGCTGTTGTATCTGCCAGGGAAGCTTGAGAAGCTTCAATTACTAAGTTAAACACTTAGCTATCAGGATGCAAGCGGATGCAATCAAACTTTACTTTATCCACTTCTAAAACAATAAGTAGCAGATCATTGTTGACTGATGAAATAGACAAATTCAAAAAGTAATAACTCAGCCAATATAAAGTTATATAAACAGTTGGACTCTCATAGTTAAACTCAAAAAACGATAGCAAACAGCGATCGCTGCTCAAAAACAAAGACAATTTCGTTAGCAGTAGTTGTTCGCAGTATATACTGTACGGATTTGTTCGCGCACACTCATAAGAACTTGTCCCAGATGGTTCTGACCTGTTTTATCTACACCGCAACCCCAGTAATAATCCGTAGGTGAATTTTCCACAAGCAGCGTGTCGCCGGTAGCAAGTAAAATTGCTTGAATGTCTTTGTGGGTGAGAAATTTTTGTAATACAGCTTCGCGCATGACAGAAATTTTGACTTGTTCCCAGTCAGGGCGTACTGGGCGCGTACAGTCACGTCCTAACGCTGCGGCTTCCTCTGGCGTTTTTACGGCGTGAATGACAGGAATAATTGCGGCTTCTGCGGTTCCCACAAACTTTTGTGCTTGATAGTAGTGTTCGACGGTTTGCCAGTGTTTACCTTGTAAAAAAACTCCATGAGGTGAAAAATTGGAGAAACAGCCGTAAGGCTCATTCACTTTATAAAAGTAAATCGTCATCTTCCGCAAATCTCTGACACGCCAAGTTCTATCATGCCTGTAGATAGAGCAAGCACTGAAATTTCTCATTTAAATTAAATGGCAGCAAGTACTGCAAGGTAGTCGCTGTTATCACAAGGTGAGGTTTCCGTATGGAGGTGAATAACGAGAAGACGCAACGCTACAGCCCATTAGTGGCTGCTGGTGTTTTTCTCGGTCTAGGTTTAGGAGGGTTCTTCGATGGCATTTTACTGCACCAAATCCTCCAGTGGCATCATATGTTAAGTAGCGTTCGACCTGCTACAACTGTTCCAGAATTAGAACTAAATATGGTTGGGGATGGTTTATTTGAGGCAGGCACATGGGTGATGACGACTGTCGGAGTTGTTTTACTCTGGCGCGCAGGTAAGCGTGAAGATGTCCCTTGGTCGTCTCGTACTTTTTTTGGCTCCATTCTTGTCGGTGCAGGACTATTTAATTTAATAGAAGGATTGATTGACCATCAGATTCTTGGCATTCACCATGTAAAACCAGGTGTAAACGAGTTGCTTTGGGATATTGGCTTTCTCGTTGTTGGAGCAACTCTCGCAATCGTGGGAGGGTTGTTAATTCGCGCTGATCAGCTTTCTGGCGATCGCCAATTCTCTTAGTTCGCCATCTTAGGGAAAGTATAAACGTCGTTGCACTTCATAAGTTTTTTGCGATCGCCAACGGAGTGAAAGCTTGGAAAGAAATTTTGCACAAAGGCTAATAGATAGCTAAATGCTACCAATTATCACTGTATTTTGTGAGTTCAGCAACAACAGCAACTAAATCATACGGTTCGATTGGTTTTGGAAGATGCTTTTGAAAACCGGCTGCAAGCGCTTGTTGTCGATCTCGATCGCTGGCGTACGCGGTGAGGGCGATCGCAGGAATTTGTCCGCCTTTTTCTGGCGACAGGTTGCGAATTTGACGCATCAGCGCATAACCATCAATTTGAGGTAGCCCAATATCAATGACGAGTAGATCTGGTTGAAAACGAGGTAGAGTGTTGAGTGCATCAACTGCGGTACTTGCCCGCGTCACTTTAGCGCGATATTGTTCAAGAACGAATGTTACAAATTCTTGCGTACCCGCGTCATCTTCTACTACTAAAACTTTGGTATGACTTAAATCTAAGTCGGGTTTCGGCGGTTCAGTGTTTGCGGGTAACTTTTGCGGAGTTGTTATCAGCGGTAGTTTAAGAATAAAAGTTGCGCCTTGTCCTACACCAGGACTTTGAACTGCAATCGTTCCGCCGTGCGCTTCGACGATTTGTCGCGAGATCGCAAGTCCTAGCCCCAAACCACCAAAGCGGCGTGTAATTGAGCTATCTTCTTGACGGAAACGGTCAAATACATAAGGTAAAAAATCAGGCTGAATACCTTGTCCATTATCGCTGATCGTTACTTGCGCGTAGCGCTCTACACGTTCAAGTTCCACCGCGATCAAACCGCTTTCAGGTGTAAACTTAATAGCATTAGAAAGCAAGTTCCAGATGACTTGTTGCAATCTACTTGCATCACCCATCACTTGTCCAACTGTCGCGTTCAGCGTTGTTTTGATTTGAATTGACTTAGCTTCGGCTGCAAGACGCACGGTTTCTAATGCTTCTGAGATCAAAGTCACCAAGCTGACAGCAGTTAAATTGAGCGTTAGCTTACCTTGGATAATCCGTGATATATCCAGCAGATCGTCAACAAGTTGCGCCTGACGTTTGGCGTGTTGCTCAATACTAACTAATGCTTCTTGCAGCTTATCTTCTGGTAATTTATTTGATTGTAAAAGTTTTGACCACCCAAGAATTGGTGTTAGTGGGGTTCTCAGTTCGTGCGAGAGTGTCGCTAAAAATTCATCTTTAACTCGGTTTGCGGCTTCGGCTTCAGTTCGCATCGCTTGTTCGCGTTGTAGCAGGCGATCGCGTTCTTGTTCCATGTGTTTACGGGTGGTGATATCGCGCTGAATCGCTATAAAATGCGTAATTGAGTGATTAATATTACGAATGGGGGTGATATTCCACTCCACAAAAAATTCTGTGCCGTCTTTGTGATAATTAATTGCCTCGCCGTGAAATGATATACCCTCTAAAAGATGTCTGCGTAAGTCTTTTAGGACTTTACGATCCGTATTGGCACCTTGGAGTAAACGAGGTGTTTTGCCTAACACTTCCTCAATGGCATAGCCCGTCATCTGGCTAAAGGCTGGATTCACATAAACAATTTCCGGTCCTGGAGGATCGAGTTTTTCTGTTGTGATCAGAATCGAATCGCGCGATTGCTGTACTGCTGAGAGTAGCAACCGAATTGTTTCTTCTGTCACTTGTAGTTCTCGTAAAGCCGTACTTAATTGCTCTAAAGCTGTCGTTATCTGACTTTGCTGTGGTGAGGACAATAAGCTAGCATTCTGTTGCAGTTCAGTCATGTGCGTATACACATCTTGAATCTGCTTAATAAACTCGTCTCCGTTCACTGGAATGGTATCTTGATTTACGTTTATCTATTGTGAACTATTGTAAACAAGATTACTAAAATCCAGTATTAGCACTTCGAGAGATTTTGGTTGTGAGGTGATTGGTAACTAGTAATTGGTCATTAGACATCCTGTGTGAAGAGAATCGCAAATGAATTCGCTATTTCTTGATTAACAAAGTCCACCTCCGTGTACTGCGGGTAAGGCACGCCTTACCCTCTCAAAAATCTTGTTTGAGTGTACGAAGGTACACTTTGCTTGGATAGCCTCGACTTTAGTCGTATGGCATATGTGATTCATGCAGGAGACTGATTACCAATTTAGCCTTAGTTATCAGCACCAATTCCCGCTAAAGCAGGAGTTTCTATGAGATCTTCGCGAAACATTGCTGTACTCAAGTAGCGTTCGCCAAAACTCGGTTGAATCATGACGATCAATTTTCCAGCATTTTCGGGACGCTTTGCGACTCGAATCGCCGCAGCTAAAGCCGCGCCGGAGGAAATACCTGATAGCAATCCTTCTTCGCGTGCCAAACGACGACCATAATCCATCGCATCATCATCTTTGACCGTGATAATCTCATCAATCAAGTCGGTGCGTAAAATCTCTGGGACGAATCCTGCACCAATTCCTTGGATTTTGTGTCCTCCTGGATTACCGCCAGAAAGAACTGGACTAGCAATAGGTTCAACCGCGATCGCCTGAAAACTCGGTTTACGTGCTTTAATGACTTCAGCGACTCCGGTAAGTGTACCGCCTGTGCCAACACCAGAAATCAGAATATCCACTTCACCATCAGTATCTGTCCAAATTTCTTCAGCGGTTGTCTCGCGATGAATTTTCGGATTTGCGGAATTGCGAAACTGCTGTGGCATAAATGAATGAGGCGTTTTTGCCGCAATTTCTTCCGCACGGGCGATCGCACCTCGCATCCCTTGTGCGCCTGATGTTAAAATCAGTTCTACACCATAAGCTTTGAGCATCGTTTGCCGTTCAATGCTCATCGTATCCGGCATTGTCACAATTAATCGATAGCCTTTCGCCGCTGCGACCATTGCCAAAGCAATACCTGTGTTACCCGAAGTCGGCTCTACTAATACAGTTTTTCCAGGTTCAATTAAACCCGCTTCCTCGGCAGCTGCTACCATACTGACACCGATACGGTCTTTGACAGAAGCTGCGGGATTCATTCCTTCTAGTTTAACGACGATTCGTCCTACACATCCTTCTGATTGCGGAATGCGATTGAGTTGTACAAGAGGTGTTCGACCGACTAACTGAGTAATATCTTGAGCAATTCGCATCGTTTTACAGGCTCTACTAGCCACAGCTTAACAGGTAATTTTTATTATACTCCGGTTTTCCGATGGATTTTTAGTATTTTAAGGCTTGCTTTGGATTTCTTTATATGTCATACTTTGAGTTGCTCAAAAGATAAAAATACGATATTCCTACCAAAATACAGTAGATTAAAATAGGAGAGGATACCCAGAATCAGCAAAAAAACTTTGTCAGAGTGAACAAGGATTGGCACCAAGCGATCGCCAACGCTACTGCAAAGTCTGCAACAAAGGAAACTGCTGCACTAATGCAAACCGCTCTCCAACTACGGGTTAAGCATTGCCTATCGCTTGTTTTAGCCCTGACCCCCAACCCCCGATCTCTGACCTCTGTTACAAATATGCTCGTTCAAGATGTCGCAGTAGATACAACACAAAGTTTTGATTTAAACGAACTAAATCAGCGCTTTGCTGAGGTTCATCCAATTAATATACTGGGGTGGTGCTTAGAAAATTTGCGCCCTGGTTTAGTTCAAAGTAGTGCTTTTAACGTTAATGGTATGGCAATTATGCATATGCTCTACCAAATCGCGCCGAATCCTCCGGTACCAGTTTTATTTCTGGATACGCTACACCATTTTCCAGAAACTTTAGAGCTTGTGCGCGACGCCCAAAAGCTTTATGAGTTAGATTTGCACGTATATCGAGTTCCTGATGCGGATTCGCGAGAAAGCTTTGCGGCGCGCTACGGAGAATCGCTGTGGGAAAAAGATTTTGAGAAATACCATTACTTAACGAAAGTTGAACCACTACAGCGGGGCTTGCGCGAGTTAGGTGCGACGGCGTGGATTACCGGAAGACGCCGCGACCAATCGTCAACGCGATCGCATACTCCGATTTTTGAACAAGACAAACACGGACGACTTAAAATTAACCCCTTAGCAAGTTGGACGCGCCAAGATGTGTGGAAGTATGTCATGAGACATAACGTGCTTTACAATCCACTACACGATCAGGGCTATCCAAGTATTGGCGACGAACCAACAACAACACCAGTAAATGCGGGTGAAGACGAACGCGCAGGACGTTGGCGAGGTATGGGGAAAACAGAATGTGGTATTCATTTGTAAACTTAACTCTGGCACAATGGTTGGAGATCGAGGACTTTGATTCCAGAATCTTACTGCTTTTGGTGTAAGAGAAATGAGCAATCACAATCATGCTTGTTGTGGACCAGGTTACGCGTCGCCAGCAGATGCAATTCAAGCTGAACGCGAAAAGCTACTTTATACGATCGCGCTTTACACAGGAACAGGAATCGAAGAACCTGATTACTTAGCCACGATCGATGTTGACCCTAACTCTCCGACCTATTCGCAAGTGATTCATCGCTTACCGATGCCGTATATTGGTGATGAATTACATCATTTTGGTTGGAATGCTTGCAGTTCGTGTCATGGCGATGCGAGTAAATCGCGGCGCTTTTTGGTAGTTCCTGGTCAAAGATCGAGTCGAATTTATATTATTGATGTCGCCGAGACGCGATCGCCCAAAATCCACAAAGTTATTGAACCTGAAGAAATTATTCAAAAGACGAATTTAACTGCACCGCATACGGTACATTGCCTTGCGGATAGTCATGTAATGATTTCGATGTTGGGCGACAGCGAAGGTAATGCGCCTGGTGGTTTTTTATTACTCAACGCGGATTTTGAAATTGCGGGACGTTGGGAACTCTCCTCAGGAATGAACTTTAACTATGACTTTTGGTATCAACCGCGTCATAACGTCATGGTGAGTAGCGAGTGGGGCGCGCCAAAAACGTATTACCCTGGCTTTGACCTTGATGATGTTACCGCTGGAAACTACGGTCATCACCTGCACTTTTGGGATTGGTCGCAGCATAAAATCATCCAAAGTGTAGATTTAGGCACAGAAGGGTTAATTCCGTTAGAAGTTCGGTTTCATCACGATCCTGATAGTACGCATGGTTTTGTTGGTACAGCACTCAGTAGTAATGTATGGCATTGGCACAAACCAAACGGACATTGGCAAGTCGAGAAAGTGATTGATGTTCCATCGGTTGATGTCGAAGGTTGGGCAATTCCTGTACCGTCGCTGATTACAGATATTCTGATTTCCATGAGCGATCGCTATTTGTATTTCTCCAACTGGTTGCATGGTGACATTCGCCAGTACGACATTAGCGATCCATCGCAGCCCAAGCTAACAGGACAAGTTTGGTGCGGTGGCTTGTTAAGTAAAGGTGGTGAAGTGCAAGGACGTAAACTTCAAGGCGGACCGCAAATGCTGCAATTAAGTCTTGACGGTAAGCGGCTTTATGTCACCAACTCGCTATTTAGTACTTGGGACAATCAATTTTACCCAGACTTGGCAAAAAGTGGTTCGTATATGTTGCAAATTGACTGCGACACCGAAAACGGCGGTCTAAAAATCAATGAAAACTTTTATGTAGACTTTGGCAAAGAACCCGCAGGACCCGCACGCGCGCACGAGATGCGTTATCCTGGCGGCGATTGTACTTCGGATATTTGGATTTAGAAAGTGCGCTCGCGGTGTGACTCAAACCGACAGATCAATAAATAGCCTTCCTACATGAATCATAGATGCCTTCTGATCCGTGGACTTAGTTTATATAGCAGCGAATTTATTCGCAATTCTTTTCATACAGGAAGTTTATGATGGAAAAGTCCCCCAATTTATTGGGGGATTTAGGGCGCTAACTCACTAATTCCATCGCACGTTTTACTAAATTTTCTGCGGTTAAACCATTCAACGCCATCAATTGGGCGGGGCTAGCGGTTGTTTCTCCGCGTTTCCAAGCAAACGTATCGCGTTTGGCGGTACTGCGTAGCATGATTGGTTCTAGCATTCCACTTGCACCCGCTGTTACCCCAATTAAAGCATCGGCACCGAATAACTTTTCAAATTCCGCATCATCAAGGAAATCGCCATCAGGTTCAGCGCAGCTATCCCATGCAACATCACTTGGACGATACAAGCGACGAGGATTAACAACCGATACAACTCTGACGCCGACTTCTTGAACAGCAAGCGCCGACGCAGCTTCTAACACTGGTAGCAATACCATGTCACCAACAACAGCAAAGACAACGGTTTTACTTCCAGAGGCTTCTTGCAGTGCGATCGCACCATCTGCAATTGCTTTTCTTCCTTGTTCAAATGTTGTGCGAATTGGTAAGGGTGATTTACTCGCAGTGATGACAATACCTTTATTCTTTGTTGTCAATGCCCATTCATACGCAACTTGAATACAGTTAGCATCAAGGGGAAAGATTGGAAATACATTGCCATTACGCATCATCGCAGCAAAATAGGCTTCCACCTCTGGGCGTTGGTGCGTCCAACCGTTACGACCTTGTTCTAACGCGCCAGCCGTAAATAAAGTCACTGTCGATGGCGTTGGGCGGCGTAATTCTGCCATCGCTTGCGTCACAGTTTGCCAAATGGGTAAACCATTGATTGCAAAAGATTCGTAGGAACACCACAACGTACGACTACCCATAAGTGCAGAACCTGCGGCTAAACCTGCGCAAGCATCTTCACTGAGTGGTTCGTAAACTTGTCCGCCAGGTTTTTGATTGTACAGCGGATCTTCGGTCGGGTGAATGATTTTTAAGGCTTGGTTGATATTGGCAATTCCTGAAGCTTCATTTCCATCCGCATTCGTCACCAAGAAGTTGCGATCGCATTCACCAACTTTCCCTACCAATCGTCCCATCGCGGTTGTGGCAACTTTTGGATCGCCACCTACAGCGTATTCTTCTAAGGGTAAATCTTCGATTTCTGGTAATTCTAAAACCGATTCGGTCACTGCAACACGACTCGCAGGACCACCCCCCGCGCGTTCAAAGTTAGTACGTACCAATTGCCAAGCCTGTGGGGCTAAGGCGCGGGCTTGCAGCGCCTTGACAATATCTGGATTATCCAGCGTATGCATAGCGTAGAGGTTGTGCGATTTTGCGCCTCTTGCATGGACTCCAGCACCTTTTAATTGTTTGATAATGAGTACTGTACGCGTCCCACTTAATGCCGATTTGGCGGCTTCGTCGGCGGCGATGAGGACTGCTTTGGTAAACGCTAGGCGTTGCTTGAAAGAAAACGCGGTACTATCGACGTAGTTTCCTGATTGGTCTTGGTCGTCAAAGTCTTTGGCATCGACTAACACAACTTCCTCAAAGCCGTTACCGTGCCAATAAGCCATCATCTGCTCGTTGGATTGCGTAGACACCATACTATGATGCTCTTGGCTAAAACCATTCCACACCAGCACGGGTAAAAAGTTCGTCATTCCTGGATACGCGGTGTGAAAATGCGCCATACTGCTCATAATGTAAGGTTCGCCTAATCCACCGTCACCAATCGTCACAGGAAATAGCTTGTCACGGTGCAAGCGCGCAGCTGCCATTGCGAAGTGTTGCCCTTGTCCTAACGGACCTGCGGGTGAGAGAATTCCTGGAATGCAACCGGATAAGTGTCCGAGTAAGCCGTGATGTTCGCGAAAGCGATCGCGCAGTTGTTGTACCGTATTGATTCCCATGTCTTCGAGGGATCTATCGAGAAACATCGCACTGTAAAATCCTGGGGCGTGATGCCCAACTTCAGTGAGAATGTTTTTATGCCCCAGCATGACTAATGCGGCATACGCTTCGACTTGGCTGGCAAATCCGCCTGGATGTCCTGAAGCTTTGCTTGCCGTAATTTGTAATGTTAGATAACGTAGCGCGTCAGCAGCAAGTAGCGTTTGGAAAACTACCGCTGGATCTTCAAGGTCGCTAATCGACGTATTACCAGAGGCGATCGCGGCTTGTTTGCCATAAGTTTCAAATTCGGGCAGCATTTCTCCAAAATACTGAATTCCTTCGCAGAAATCTGGAGTTGCTAACTTTGCCGCTTGCGTCGATGCCGTCATGCTCAATTTCCTCTGTAATTACAGTACTGTTGCTCTTGAAGTGGCTTAACTAACGATTTTACAATTTCCCTATTCCCGAAATTATTACTTCTACTTCTGGCAAAAATCAATTCTGGTAATCTAATCTGGGCAAATTGTTACACTTCTATCGTTTGCATAGCACAATATTTTAAACATTTATGATGCGTCGCCTACTCTCTTCCTCAAAATATATTATGATTTTGCCTGCTTTGTCTAATGTGTTAGTAGCCTTGGTATTGATGATTTATTGTACTATACAAACCTTGGCTGCTTTTATTAATTTGCTTCAACGAAGTTTTAGTGGCGGCTTATCTAAAACTGTTGTTTTTGATGCTGCTATTAGTTTTTTATAAATAGCTGATCTTGTGCTTTTGGCAACTGTAATTTTAGTGATCTGTCTTGGTTTAGACGAGCTTTTTATTAGTCAGCTTAATTTGCCAAGCTGGTTATTAATTGGCAATCTTGGCGATCTTCAAGATAATCTTATTGGTACTGTTGTTGCTGTTATATTTATTCTATTTCTTGGGGCAGTTGTTAATAATATTCCTAACTTATTACCCTTCGGTGCATCTGTGGCTTTAGTAATTGTTGCCTTAGCCATTTTTACTAATTGGGTTCCTAACTTGAAGAAAAATTCATAAAAATTTAAAATAAATAGCAATTTTTTAACAACCGCAGAGACGCTGAGAACACAGAGAGAAAAATTAGGAAAGATGTTACGAATGGTTTAGAAGCGCTATAGTAGCTGTAGAAAATAGTTAATAAGATAAATATATAAATAGCTTAAATTTGAAATGCGAGTAACTTCTTCTATACAAACTCCTGCACTACTGCAAACTTTGCAATTAATTTCTGAACCAACTAAGTTCTTAGAAAGTTGTGTGCAGCGGTATGGAGATCCTTTTACTGTTAGAGTACTAGGTTTGAATTCTCCACCAGTTGTGTTTTTTGGTAGTCCCCAAGCTATTAAAGAAATCTTTGCTTTACCAGGTGAGAAGTTTGATTTTAAAAAGGCTACTCATGTTTTCAAACCGTTGATGGGAGAGAAATCAATTATTTTACAAGAAGGTCGTAGTCATCAGCGCCAGAAACAATTAATGATGCCACCGTTTCATGGCGATCGCATGAAAGCTTATGGTGAAATTATCGCGCAAATTACGACAAACGTCACTGACCAATGGTCTGTAGGAAAAGTCATTTCGCTACAGCACGAAATGTCAAATATTACTTTGCAGATTATTTTACGAGTTGTCTTTGGAATTAGTCCAGGAACGCGCTATGACAAAATTCAAATGTTACTTGGTTCGCTATTAGATGATGTCACGAAGCCTTTGTACTCTAGTTTGTTTTTCTTTCCACCGCTACAAAAGGATTTGGGTGCCTGGAGTCCTTGGGGAAAATTTTTACGACGCCGACAAGCGATTGATGAGTTAATTTATAGCGAAATTGCGCAGCGTAGGCAAGAAAACAAGACTACGCGTAGTGATATTCTTTCAATGTTAATAGCTGCACGCGATGAAAACGGTCAACCTCTGACTGATGTAGAGTTGCGCGATCAATTAGTTTCACTACTGTTGTTAGGGTACGAAACTACAGCAGCAGCTTTAAGTTGGGCGTTTTATTTAATTCACTCTTCGCCACAAGTTTTGGCAAAATTACTACAAGAATTAGCCGCATCTTCGGCGAATCCTGAAGATGTTGCTGCTTTACCCTATTTAACCGCAATCTGTCAAGAAACACTGAGAATCTATCCTATTGGCTTAATTTGTACGCCACGAATGGTTAGAGATTCGGTACAAATAGCAGGCGAAACTTTTCATGCGGAAACTATTGTTGTTCCTTGCATTTATTTAGCGCATCGTCGCCCAGAAACTTATCCTCAACCTGAAGAATTTTTACCAGAAAGATTTTTAACGCGGAAGTTTTCACCATACGAATATTTACCCTTTGGTGGTGGTATTCGTGGCTGTATTGGAATAGCGTTTTCAATGTATGAAATGAAACTTGTGCTGGCAACTATTTTATCGCGCTTTCACTTAGCTTTAGCTGATTCGCGTCCAGCACATCCAGTGCGTCGTGGAATTACCATCATTCCTTCAGCGAGTGGAATGAACATGGTAGTCAAAGCACAACAACCTGCAAAAGTACCGGTAAAAATGTAGTTTTTTCTACCAAAGTGTTTATTCCGTAATATAGATTTCCGTTGCTGCTGCAACTTCTACAGTAACAGTTAGAAGACTTATAAATCTTGAGTTTGTACAACGCAAGCTTTGAATTAGTAGCATCAGAGGAAATCGCAAATATCATGTTGGATGACACACGGTTAGAAGAACAGGCTATCAGTAAAGCAGCAGAAATTGGACTTTCTAGCCAAATCGAGCAAGCTGAGGAAATTAATGTCGAGGTTAAAACTGATCTGTGGAAGATTTTACAAGGACAAGCAGATTCCGTTGCGATCGCTGGTGAAGGTGTTGTACTGCAAAAAGATATCCGCGTCCAGCACATGGAACTGTCTACAGATAAAATTGACATCAATCCTTTCAGTGCTTTACTTGGACAAGTCGAACTCAATCAACCGGTACAAGCTAACGCCCGTCTAGTCATGTCTCAAGATGATCTCAACCGCGCGCTGAATAGCGATTATGTTCTTGACCAAGCGCAATTTGATTTGGATGTCGATGGGGAAAAGGTCAACTTGGCAATGCAGCAAATGCAACTCACGCTACCAGGTAACAATCAAATGGTGTTTGATGGTCAGGCTGTGTTGCAGGAAAAAGGTACTAACCGCCAAGTTGCCTTTCATGCAACAGCACGCCCGCGTACTCAAACTGAACCAATCATGCTAGAAGGGTTTACCTGTACCGAAGGCGATGGCTTTTCCTTGGAATTTACTGCGGCTTTGATGCAAAAAGTCAAGGAACTGGTTAATTCCGCTTACATCGATTTAGATACAATGGTGTTGCGTGTGAGCAACATGGAAGTACAGCAGGGCAGTATTTTACTTCAAGCTCAAGCTTTAGTTCGCGAACTTCCTACGATGGAACAATAATATCGTTTTGGAGTTCGTAAGCGATCACCTCACCAAACACAATTTGGCATGACTTCTAAATTCTAAGACTTCTCGGTTAGAGTATCCTCATCTGGGTCAATGCCCAAAGCTCTTAACCGCTCTGCTAGTCGTTCTGCACGCTGGCGTTCTTGTTCTACCTCAGTAATAATTCAGGTTGAAAGTCATGAAACTCATCGGGCAAGCCAGGCTCCTGTGGATCTTCGCTGGGTAAATCATACATCGTGGGTAGCGTTTCTCTAGCAGGACGCGGCGGATCAGTCTGCTCGATGTATCTAGCAAAAGACATAACAACTTTTATGATGTAGAAAAGCGTCTTACAGATTATATTAAATCAGTTTGACGGATATGAACTCATTGCCATAATAAGTAATTAGCCAACTATTCATTCCTGAAAACAAGTTAAAGCGCCAAGCTTACTTATCACGTAAGGGCCACCACGATACTTTATCTCTCGTCGCGCTGTAAGTTTCCTTCAACCGTTCAGCATCGATAACTTTAATTGTGTCACTTGAAGGATCGCTTGCTTTTACTGGTGCAAGTAACTTAACTTGACGCATTCCTTTAATTACTTGCTCAACAGTACGATGGTTAAGTTGGCTGGCACGCGCAATCACATCAATGGGTAAGTCAAAGATATAAGTTGCGTTTGTTTCTGGTTGATTGCCTAGTTCACGTTCTTGATACACCAGCGCACGTAACAAAGCTGCAACAGCTTGCGGCGGGTAAGTGCTGCCATTGAGTAAATGATATTGAAATTTTTGTTGGAGTTCAAATAGCAAATCGTAGCGCTGGCGAAAGACTTCACTATCTTCGTAAAGTGCTTGCACTGTTTCGACTGGAATTTTGATGACATCCGTTGTTTTATAAGCTTCTACCAAGCTAGGAAATGCCTTACAGATCAGTCCGTAGCTAAAAGGTAAACTTTGCATTCCAAAGCAACTACCAGGATAGCTAATACCAATGACTCGATCTAAAGGAGTGCTGCGGATCACCACAGGACCTCCAGCCATGATCGCATATAACACGTCTAGAGTTTCACCTTTCTGAAAAGCTGTATAAATTGGACGACTCGCATATAACTTCACTTGTGATATGTCATCAAGACGCAGGTAGCTACTTAGCCATGCTTCATCCAAGCCTCGAAAGAGATAGTTACTTTGAGTTAACACCCTGACGATGTTAGGTTCCGTAAGATGCTTAGCTTGTGTTGCCATGCCGAAGACTTTGAGCAAGCAATTTTCTTTATTGTTGCATGAAATACAATTGTACTTCTCACAAAATTTGTATTTCAAATGTTTTGAATTGTAATTGCGTTTTTAGCAAGTTACAGATATGATTGAATTTCAATAGAAACTGATGTTAACTCTGTTAAACGATAATCTTAAGAGTTCTTGATGGTTTCTGCTCAAGGTCTTAAATGACGATCGCGCATAGCACTGCGCTAAAAGCGATCGCCGCTATTAGAATTAGTAGAGATGTTTTCTATGGGACATAAGATGCAAGAGTGGTTGCGAACAGAAATTGTAGATGATGCGCCTATAGACGATGAGGAAGAACTCCTTCCTGAACGAAAATACCCGGCAAATCAAGGGTTTGTTCTCTGGTTGACAGGGCTAAGTGGTTCAGGTAAAAGCTCAATTGCTCGAAGAATCGAACAAGAACTGAAAGAACGCAGTTGTCTAGTCGAAGTTCTTGACGGCGATGTGGTGCGCACCAACCTTTCCAAAGGCTTAGGCTATAGCCGCGAAGATCGCAACACGAATATTCGTCGTATTGGTTTTGTCGCAAACCTTCTAAGTCGCAATGGAGTTGCGACAATTGTTGCGGCGATTAGTCCTTATCAAGATGCGCGAGAAAACTTACGCGCCACAACCGAAAACTTTATCGAAGTCTTTGTGAATGCACCGCTGGAGGTGTGCGAAACACGCGATGTTAAAGGATTATACGCAATGGCACGCGCTGGTGAAATTCGCGCTTTTACAGGTATTGACGATCCCTACGAGGAACCGATAAACCCAGATATTGTTTGCTACACCGCCGAAGAAACCCTAGAAGAAAGCGTCGCCAAAATTCTCGCGGAACTCGAACAACGCGATTGCATTCCACCCAAGCCACAGATTGAATTCTTTATTTAAAATTAAGTTTCTCTGAAGCAAGAAGCAGCTTTCTCCTCACATTCTCGCTTCTGGCTTGGTTCTTCCCAATTTTGGCTAACGCGTTAGCCAAAAGGAATAAGCTCTCTAACCCGCGAATGATTTTGTAATATTTAACTTATTTCTAAGATATCGGGAAGGTACCTGATCGGTGGAGTTCACCCATGCAAGCGTATGATGTTGTGATTATTGGCGCTGGACATAATGGTCTTGTATGCGCCGCGTATTTACTTAAAGCTGGTTATAGTGTTTTATTACTAGAAAAGCGTTCGCTTCCTGGTGGCGCAGCAACTACCGAGGAATCGTTACCGCAAGAAGCACCTGGTTTTAAATTTAACTTGTGCGCGATCGACCATGAGTTTATTCACTTAGGTCCGGTTGTTGAAGAACTCGAACTCGAGAAGTATGGTTTAGAATACCTAGAATGCGATCCTGTCGTCTTTTGCCCGCATCCAGACGGTAAGTACTTTTTAGGTCATAAATCGCTAGAAAAAACCTGCGCAGAGATTGCACGCTATAGCGAACGTGACGCGAAAAAATATGCTGAATATACCGATTACTGGCAACGGGCACTAGGCGCGATGATTCCGATGTTCAACGCCCCACCAAAATCTGTTATTGATATTCTTGGCAACTACGATATTAAAAAAATTAGAGACTTATTCTCTGTCATTGGCGCACCATCGAAAACACTCGACTTTATCCGCACGATGTTGACGAGTGCTGAAGATCTACTCAACGAGTGGTTCGACTCCGAATTTCTCAAAGCACCACTAGCCCGACTCGCTGCTGAACTCGGTGCGCCGCCTTCGCAAAAAACGATCGCAGTTGGTGCAATTATGATGGCAATGCGCCACGACCCTGGAATGGCAAGACCGCGCGGCGGTACAGGTGCGCTGGTACAAGCGTTACTCAATTTAGTCAAAAGCAAGGGTGGCGTTGTTCTTTGCGACTCTCACGTCGAGAAGATTTTAGTCGATAATGGTAAAGCTGTTGGCGTTCGCGTTGCAGGTGGTCAAGAATACCGTGCGAACAAAGGTGTCATCTCGAATATCGACGCGAAGCGAGTCTTTCTGCAACTAGTAGATAAAAGTGATATCGATCAAGTCGAACCTCATTTGCGCGAACGCTTAGAACGCCGAATTGTGAATAATAATGAAACAATCCTTAAAATTGACTTAGCGTTAGATGAAGTACCGCGCTTTGAACGATTCGACCATAAAGAGGAATATCTCATCGGTTCGGTATTAATTGCCGATTCGGTGAGTCATGTCGAAAAAGCACATAGCGAATGTACTTTGGGTAAGATTCCCGATGACGATCCGTCGATGTATTTGGTAGTTCCCACCGTACGCGATCCTTCAATGGCACCTCCTGGAAAGCACACCGCATGGATCGAGTTTTTTGCACCATATCAAATCGCGGGTGCTGAAGGTACCGGCTTAAACGGTACTGGTTGGACAGACGAACTTAAAAATAAAGTTGCCGATCGCGTAATTGATAAACTCGCAGACTACGCACCGAATGTCAAAAACGCAATCATTGCCCGACAAGTCGAAAGCCCCGCAGAATTAGGAAAACGCCTCGGCGCATACAAAGGTAACTATTACCACGTCGATATGACGTTAGATCAAATGGTATTCTTCCGCCCGTTACCAGAAATCGCGAACTACCGTACACCTATTGATAATCTGTATCTTACTGGTGCCGGAACTCATCCAGGTGGCTCAATTTCGGGAATGCCAGGACGCAATTGCGCGCGGGTATTTCTGCAAACGCAACAGCCGATCGCACAAACGCTACGCGATGCTAGAGATTCGATTAAATCTACTGTCGAGTCAGTGTTTAAAATTAACTAAGTTCTTGATGCTGGTTGTTTGAGGCTTTTCGCCCCCTAAATCCACGCCACTTGCACTCAACGAGGACACCTCCAAGGGCGCAGTGGCTGCCCACGCATTGGGAGATTTTAATTTAAAAAAAGCTTTTATGATCGACCCCTCACCCTCATCTAATACCTCCTATAGAGGCAAAAATGTAGCAATTTTGCTGCAATAGTATATACAATGTGACCAAATCTTAACCAATGACGGCGAGGGTTCTCATTCTTGGAGGTCGGGGGAGGATTGGCAGTAGTGTAGCCCAAGATATTGCCACCTATACTCAAGCAGAAATAATAATTACAACTAGAAAACCAGCCGCAGCGATCGCTGTTAAGGAGAGTTTGGGTTCTCAAGTAGAGGTTTTGACGCTCGATCTAGCTGATATCGAAGTCCTGAGAAAAGCGATCGCATCAGCCGATCTTGTAGTACACAGCGCTGGTCCATTCCATTATCGCGATGCTAGTGTCCTGAAACTTTGCATAGAGCAAGGTGTAAATTATCTAGATGTGAGCGATCATCCTTCTTTTACGCGTAAAGCTTTAGCATACCAATCTGCCGCAGCAGAGGCGGGAGTTACCGCAATTGTTAATACGGGGATATTCCCTGGGATTTCTAATAGTATGGTGCGCGAAGGTGTTGAGCAATTTGACCAAGCCCAACGCATTCATTTGAGTTATATCGTTTCCGGTTCTGGTGGTGCGGGAGTTACGGTGATGCGTACCACGTTTTTGGGATTGCAGAAACCCTTTGAGGCTTGGATTGATGGTCAATGGCAACAAGTGAACCCGTACAGCGATCGCGAAGCAATTGAGTTTCCCAAACCCTACGGGCGATCGCACGTTTACTGGTTTAATATGCCAGAAGCATTTACTTTACCCGAAGCATTTCCAACTGTCAAAACCGTTATTACAAAATTTGGTTCGCGTCCTGATTTTTATAATCACCTCACCTGGATTGCGGCGCACTGGTTTCCTAAACCGTTGATGCAAAAATCAAGTGCAATCGAATTTTTAGCTTATGTCAGCCATACTATGACCGACGTCACGAATCATTTTAGTGGGATTGGTGTGGCAATTCGTTCAGAAGTTAGCGGCGATAAACAAGGCACGCAAGCAACTTATTGTTCAACTTTAGTACATGAAAATACGGCGATCGCCGCTGGTTGCGGTACAGGTAGTCTAGCTCAATTCTTACTCGAAGGAAAACTCAAAAAACCTGGAGTTTGGGCTGTAGAACAAGCTGTACCTACAAATTTGTTCCATCAAGCTATTGCTAGCCGAGGCATAAAACTGCATCACGAATGGCTATGACGATTTTTTAGTTCTAATCTATCTTTAGAGAGAAGGCAGCACTAAATTTATCAAAGTAGTATGCGGTTCTTACAGATTAGTGTTGGATTTAATCCATAACTACGCTACACACTACTAGCCTTCATCTAGCGAGGATAATCTCATGCAACGACTTTTGAATTCATGGCGAGTAGCTCTACGAATTTTTGCCATTTGTTTGATACTTATCTTAATACCATGTTTAGTTATTGTTGGTACTGCACCTAGTTATGCTACTACGTATGCAGAACAAAAATTGGTACCTCCACAAGAAAAATTTCTCACATCAGAAGAAAAGATTGAACGTGCCTATGAGTTGGGTGAAGGGGCTGGAATGCTTGAAGAAGCAAAGCAAGCTTCGGCAAAGGCTAATATATTGACAAAACCTAATAAAACAGTCAACGTAAACACTGTAACGACGTCTAAATCCGAAGAAGGTTTACTAGAAAAAGCGAAAGAAATAGTAGAAAAAGTCAAAGGAAACGAATAGAAAAAACTGAATTTGATGTCGGTATTTGAGTATAAGTTTAGGCTCGATTTACCGACATTATTCAAAAAATAAATTATAATTTTGGCTTTCTTACCTAAGGCTGATTAAATTGCGATCGCCAATTGACACGATTGAGTTAACGTCGATTGATTCGTAGCTCCACCGAAGTGCGATAACTGCAACCGTAGGTAAATCAAAATGCTCAAACCTTGGATGATTATTGGAGGAATAACTCTATTACTTGCCCTAGCTAGTCTATTTTTTAGACCACGCGATACACAATGGGCAAAAAACTTAAATCGACCAAAGTGGTTGGTTTTTGAGCCACTAATTCCTGTTATTTGGACAATAGTTTTCACTGGTGGAGCCTTATCGGCTGCGACTGTTTGGGAAAAAGCTCCTGGAAGCTTTTCAACTTGGCTACTTATGGGACTTTACTTGTTGTTGGAAATAGTCACAGTTGCTTATATTCCTGCCACACTGCGATCGCGAAATTTGAAAATCGGTACAACTCTAGGTAGTAGTGGAGTTGTTCTCGGCATTATACTAACACTTATTGTTGGGAATATTTCAGGTTTAGCAGCTTTGCTACTTTTGCCATATATTCTGTGGAGTCCCGTTGGTACTTATATAACTTGGGAAATGATGCAGTTAAATCCCGAAGCTACATAAAATAAGGGTGAGTCAAAAGCTCACCCCTTTTGCTAATTAATATCTAGTCGTCCCTCTACCTGTACTGACTGTATTAGGATCGCGATACGCTGGCTCAGCAGGCTTGCGGAATAAATTAGCTAGGCCAAGTAAACCAAGTAAACCAAGCCAACCCCAGGAACCACCACCATCATTTGTTTGAGTTTCAGTGGTAGTAGCTGTTGTTCCACCATAGGTCGGTTCACCAGGAATAGTACCGCCCGTTGTAGTGTCACCATCTGGTGTCGTTGTTGTACCTGGGGCTGTACCACCAGGAGTAGTACCTGGCGTTGTGGTAGTGGTCCCCGTTGTACCACCAGGAGTAGTACCTGGCGTAGTAGTACCAGTTGTACCAGCCGCCTGCGCGATCGCAGGAACTGTTAAAGGCAAAGTCGCTAGACTGAAAGTCAAACCTGCCAAAATGATTTTATTGAGATGAGAACGTTTCATGTTTGTATTGAGTTTATAGTTTTTTCAACCGTAAGTACTAAAATCAGCAAGAGATGTTTGTGGCGCTAGTTTGAGTCTTAAATGTGGATTTCTAGGCGAGAAATGCTTTTTATCAAATGCTTACTAGAAGAGTGTGAGAGAAGTTATTAAGCCTTGATGTTAAATGCGATCACTATTGAATCTCTCATACACCCCCTTTATTCAATTGCCTGCCATTTTGACGAAGATTACTCTTATAAAACTTAGCCTCTTCAATTACAAGTAACTTCTACCAAAAGACTCAGCTCTGATTAAGCAAAATCGTATTTATTGATACAAGACCTGTAAGATGAACACTTAGTGGATGAGATAAACTCGGTTATTACCTCAATTCAGGCAATTAGGGCTAATAAATTGCAAGTACAGAATGCAAAAATCACGTAGATACATCAATCTTTCTACTACGGTTGTTTTTACACTGATTGTATGCATTCATCAATGGTGTGGTACTGATGCCATGCAGAATCACAGACGCCACAATTGTGATATAAGTAATCCAAGCAATTTGTTCGCCTAATTGACCTTCCAAACCGTGACCAAAGGCATAGGTGAGGTAATAAATAGAACCAACACCACGCACGCCAAACCAGCCAAACAACCAACGCGTGATCGGACGATAACCGCCACCTAGGGTACTTAACCAGGTTCCTAGCGGACGAATAATAAATAACAGCGACCCACCAACGATCAAAGCAGCGATCGCGTGTTGTTGAATTGCGGATATTCGTAGCATTGACCCTAAAATTAAAATTGTTGCTACTTCAAGGAGTTTCTCGATGCGTTCGGTGAATTCTCTTTGAGAGAAGGGTTTTTCAGGATCTTCATAACGCCGCTGCGCAACGATTCCAGCGACAAAAACAGCTAAAAATCCATAGCCGTTGACAACTTCTGTCAAAGAGTAGGTAAGCAAAATAATACTCAGCGCGACAAAGTCCTCCATCAAGTCATCGACTTTAGTATGCTTTTGAATCTTTTGGTCAATCGTCACCACAGCCCAGGGAACTGCGATTCCCATTACCATACCTACCGCAACTGCCCAAATTAAATCGATTCCAACCCATTGCCCAAACCACTCTTGCCAGTTGTTGCCGTCTTCAAACCAATGAATTCCAAAGTAGACGAAGGGAAAGGCTAAGGCATCATTTAAGCCACCTTCGGAGGTTAAACCAAAGCGTAACTCGTCACCATCTTCGGTATGTGTTAGTTGGACTTCTGAGGCTAATACGGGGTCAGTCGGTGCTAGAATTGCTCCTAACAAAATGGCGGGTCCCCACTCTATGCGCAAAAACCAATGCGCGATCGCGGCGATCGCAAAAATGGACAATGGCATCAAAAAACCGATCAAGCGGATTGTCGAACGCCACGCACCTGCATTTAAAGGGCGATTCATTTTTAAGCCACAACTGAACAGCGAAACAATCACAACAAATTCAGTCAAGCGTTCTAAGAACTGCGCATCAGGACGTATTTGAACGATATTCAACCCATACGGGCCAAGAACGACACCCACTACCAAGTAGATTAAGGCAAAAGAAATTGGTAAACGGGAAATCCATCCTGAACCTAGAGTGACGCACAATAACAAAAGACCTATCACGAGTAGGTCTAGGATGTAGATATCTACCATTGCCGCGAATGTGATTGAGGGATGTTAAAAAAGTCTAATGCGATCGCACTTGCTGCTCAATCAGCTTGTAGGGGTATTTAGTATTTGATAAAAAGTAATAGGTAATACTTAGATATATTATACTTTTTGCACAAACCGGCGTCCTAATAAACCTTGAGGTCTCACCAGCAGCATAACGAATAAGATACCAAAAGCAACCGCATCTTTGTACGCCGAGTACTCTCCAGGGACAAAGGCTTCAACCAAGCCAATCATTAAACCGCCTAAGACTGCACCAGGAATACTCCCTAATCCTCCAAGGACAATCACTGCTAAACCTTTTAAACCGAAAGCAATCCCAAAATACGGTCCTGCAATACTCACACTCGAAGCAACCAAAGTTCCGGCTAAACCCGCGAGAAAACTGCTGATAAAAAATGTTAGGACAATATAGCGATCAGTGTTGATTCCCAGTAAACTTGCCGTCGTTGGATCTTCAGCAAGGGCTTGCATCGCTTTACCATACTTAGTGCGATTGATAAACAACGTTAAAATTGTCAAAATCACAACAGATACAGTGAATATAACCACTTGTACACTGCGAATTGGTACGGGTTGTTCTGCTGTACCAAAGTTAATTGCCGCGGGGAGGTTTCCGTATGTACCCGCAGGAAAAGTATAACTTTCTGCACCTACTAAGTATTGAATTACATTTACAATCACCACCGCTACACCTAAACTTGAAACAACTGTTAGCAAGGGATCAGAACCACGACGGCGTAACGGACGAAAAGCAATGCGTTCAACGGCAACACCCACTAAACCAGCGAACGTGCTTCCCAAGACCAAAGCAAGAGCAAATGGTAACTGAATCGGTAACACAGCATTCGCAAGCAAACCATTAAACCCAAACGCACCACCCATCAGTGCATACGTAAAATAGGCACCTAAGGTAAAGATGGCTCCGTGAGCAAAATTAATAATACCTAAAATCGAAAATATGAGAGTATATCCTAAAGCAAAAATAGCGTAAGCGCTGCCAATCGATAAACCGTTAAGAACTTGTTGTAAAAACAGCGTTATATCCATTTTTATACTTATAACTTTTAATCAAACCTATAACTTTAAGTCGCGGTCAATAATAACTAATTACTAACTACTCTAAAATTTTCTATACTCGGTTTGTTGCATACTACCCTTTTATAGCGCTTAGCAATTAGCTTTTAAAAAAGCTTTATAGAATAATGCATTTACTCAATATGATTGTCTTAACCTGAATGCGTCTTGCTATAGTTGCGTCCAGCAGCCTGCATCATCGTTGGTTGGGACTTTTGGAATTGGTCTGATGTGCCAATTTTCCGTTTTTCAAGTAAGATTATGTATCTTGCAGCGTTTTGCTTTGATACATACATAGAGTTATTACTTTCTTTAATACGATAATCTTGGCACTTAGTATCAATATTATTGCTGGAATAATTTGAGCGTTCCATTATTTTAAAAATGCAAATTGACCACTATTGCCGTTATTATTCATTTTAATTTGAGCTACATAAAATTCTTTTTGTACAATCTCACCTTCGGGAGTAAAAGAAATTTCACCTAACGGAGTTTGATACTTTCCTGCTAAGATTTGCTTATTTAGTTCCGTGCGTAGTTGTGGTAGTGGTAAAGTACTAACGTCCGTTTTACTATCTAAAGCTCTGAGGGCTTCTACATAAACTTGTACAGCGGTAAAAGCTTGGGCGCTAAACTGGGGTGGTTCTTTTTTGTATTGACTGTGATAAGCATTGCGAAAAGCCGCATTCATTTCCCCAGGGTGTTCAGGACTGTAAGCTTGGGCTATTAATAAACCATCACAGAATTCTTTACACACGGTGAACACGTTTGATGTATTCAAACCGTTACCGCCAATAATTGCACCTTTATATCCCAGTTCACGTAGCTGTCGCACTAAGTTTCCGCCATCAGCTGCTAATCCAGAAATAATCACTAAATCGGGTTTTAAGTTTAATGCGTTCGTCGCTTGCGTTTGAAAATCTGTATCTGTTGTCTGGAACTTTTGTACCGTGACTAATTCGAGTCCTTGTTCTTTAATAGTTTGTTGAAAAATTTCGGTTTCAGACTTGCTAAAAGCGTCATTTTGTGCATAAAAAACAGCTACTCGTCTGATATTAGGATTACTCTTCAGTGCAGCTTGTACTGAGTTTGGTGCAACAACGGATACGGGTGCAGAAACTCGCGCGATATAATCGCCAATTTGCGGAATACCTTTCGCAGTGTTTGATGGTCCCACTACAGGAACTTTAGCTCTTTCGGCGATTGGATCGGCACTAAACGCTTGTTGTGATAAAGTTGGACCCACAATACCAACAACGCGATCGCTATTAATTAATGTTTGAAAAGCATTAATTGTGCCAGCTTCATCACCACCAGTATCTTGAAACACAAGCTTAATTGGCGTACCATCAATTCCGCCTTGTTCGTTAAAATACTTTTCAGCAATTCTCGCGCCAGCAACTTGTTCTTGACCTAGTAACGCAACATTACTCGTTTGTGCCAATGCCACGCCGATAGCAATTGGATTAGAAGCTGAATTCGATGTTGTATTTGTTGCAGTATTAGTTGTATTTGTACCTGTATTAGCTCCACTACACGCAGACAGCAGTAAAGCTAAAGTTACAAATAAGGCAGAAGGACGTGCAGCAAATTTGTGCATAGTATGGCGAAAACTATATGTAGGATGATCTTAATTTGACCACGCATGTGCGATCGCGCCAAGTATTTGTAAGTGATTATTTAGTTACTATTTGTTGCTGTTGTTGTCCCCAGTTTTAAAAAAAGTTTACGCGATCAATCGGTATTAAAATTGCTGTTGGGCGGTCTGCCTTACTAGTGCTATATCAAGTTCTAGTTGTTGGGCGATTTGTTCTACGGACACTCCAGCTTTTAGCAACAAAGGTACTGCGGCTAACTTACCTTCTCTAATTCCTTCTTCACGCCCTTCTTCACGCCCTTCTTCACGCCCTTCTTGATAAACTCTAGTTTGTTTGAGTTCGTTGAATTGCAGCATATCTTCGATCTCCTGTCGGCTCAATTTGGGAAACTTATAAACTATGATTGTCTCGATTAAATCTGATATTGCTTGCCTTGATAAAGCTGTGGCATTCTGTTTTGCTTGTTCTATCAGTTGTCTTGCGCGATGTGGTGTATTATCGTGCGACTCTACAATTAGTTGAATAATCCCGACACCTAATGATTGGTTTGCTTGTGGATCTAGTTCATCAAGATAAATCTACTGAACTTTCGTACTTTCTAGTAAAACTTGATGAAGCTTTGAATCATCAGGTTCTAAGCTACGCTTTGGGTAAATAATTACAGTATGCCAATCTTGTAGGATTTTGGTTAAAAAATAAGAATAGTTTTGCAAATACCCGATGATAAAGTAATTGGTCTTTTTGGAATTGAATCTCTACAAAATACACCGTTTGTATAGGAGTCTTCTGTAGTGGAAGAAATACGCCGTCAATACGAAAAGCAACTTGTTTGATTTCCACCGAACGAAATTGATATCCTTGCGCTTCATTGGTAGGACGACTAATTAATTCAAAGAAACTACTAGGGAACTCGGCAAAAATTTGATAAAAGATACTATCTGTTTTCACTACTATTATATAGCAAAGCGATACCTATATATCTATATAGACTTTAAATAGTATGGTATAAAAAAGGTGGTAAAGCAAACCAAGATACTTAACACGCTTGCTTAATAAAAGCTTGTTTTTTTAAAAGCCTTTATTGTGCAATCTTAAAAAGAATTATTATGTATAAGTTTGCTGCTGCTTGCGAGAATGAGTTAATTGTATTTGGTTCGGGAAAACCTCGTCAAAGCACGAAAGCATCTGCTCAATGATCGATTTTATGCACAGTCGAGATATCAAATTGCTGCTTACTTTTAGATGAGCTAGCCTGCTATTCAGGTTTACTGGGAGAGTATCAATATAAATTTGATATAAACCAAGTTTGTTGGGCACCAATTAAGGATTTTCACTTTGCTGAGACTGTAACTATAACTCAGAAAATATTACCGTTTGTAAGAACTGCCAACAAGCAAGATGAAAAAGTCGTTGTTCATTGTGCTGGAGGTGTTGGGCGGACAGGACACGTTTTAGCAGCATGGCTTGTAAGTGGACGTGGCTTCTCGAATAAAGATGCGTCGCCGCTGTAAAATGAACAGGGATAAATCCTCATGAGGCGGTAATTGTTGCTATGTTGAAAGGTCAAGATCCTTGGAAAGTTGTTGCGCAACTCAATTCACTTTTAGATGCTTGTCGTCAAAACAGCTTTTAACTATTTTGTCTAGAATAAACTTCAACTGTATCGCCCAAGTGAATACTTTTATCTTTTTGCGTTTTAGAAATTCTTGTATTGACACTCAAGCGGAAAAAGTGATTAAAACGCGATGCTGCTACCCAGGAAGGTAATGTCTCTTGGCGCTTGGCAATGAATGTTTTCTGAAAATGAGGATACGGTGTTGCTGTCAGTGAATCGCGTGTAAGGACAACACAGCGCTGACAAGGATTAATACCTTGAAATTCTACATTTCCTACTCGAAAAGAAACAGCATCACCTGTTGCGCTAAATAGTTGATCTTCCCAAAATGCGGGAACGCCATCGATTTCGATATTGGCACGGATGCGACGGCGCATTTCATCGAGACTTACATTAGGGAACCAAGAAGCAACTTCTATTAGCGTTGCGGTGCTAATTACAGTAGGTCCTGGCGAATCAGTGTCGTCGGGAAAGCCTGTATGCAAGTTTTGTTTTAATTGGACAGAAAAGCCAAAAAAATCACTCAACCAAGCTTCTAGTGCTTGTCTTTGGTCATCAAGATGAAAAATTTGTTGGGCTGGATCGCCTTGTATTTGCAGTGTAACAGTCCGATGAGATAGAGAGAAGTGCGATCGCAACAAGTGAACTTGTGCATTATGCTTACCATTAACGAATCTACCCTGAGCATCAACAATTGCAAACTCGCGATCGTGCTTTAACGCACCACTTGCTAAAACCGTTGCACTAGAAACAGAAATACCATCAAGCGATTTAATTGGATAAATCAAAACATGGGCAAGATGAGGCATATCAGCTTCCTCTACCTTGGAATGTGTGGACTTGAGCGCAGTTAAATCGTCTTTGCTGAGTTTATCTGACGCTCGTTGACGAATCATCAATAGCCACGTTGTTATGTATAGTATGCCAATTTATTACTAAGGATTACGATATGAGCGTTCGTGCATTTTTCCAAGTTGCCAAAGTAGAAAATGCTGCCTCTCCATACGATACGATTCACCTCAAAGTTTTCTATCCAGCGCAGAGATCAGCTAGCCCTCAAGAACAGGATATGGGTATTGTACCTGCGGATGAAGGGCGATCGCCTTTTAAAGTCGTCATTTTTTTTAATGGTATCAACTGCGGTCCAGAAATTTATCAATGGCTTACGGTTAAACTAGCAGAATGCGGGCTTGTCGTTGTCACTTTTGCTTGGGTAGCACAGAATTTACCTGGAATTGTCGCGCTTACTCCTGGCGTTGAACTTAAAAACTTAGCGCCTAACACCTATGGTACTGCTCCGACAGCTTCTGCTTTGCCAACACTGTTAGCTGCATTAGAGCGTTTACAATCTGAAGGGGTTCTAGCTGGTTTACTAGACTTAGACCATATCATTTTAGGAGGGCATTCGGCTGGCGGTAGAGTCGCGATTGAAAGTGCCGATCCGCGATTTTTTTCCCAAGTTGTCGGAGCTTTTGCCTATGGTGCACATACAGCAGCAATCGTACAGCTAGGGTATCCACCAAACACAATCTTACCTCTTCCTGATGCTTTACCGCTGATGTTGATTGGGGGAACCTGTGACGGCGTGATTGCCAAAAGTAGCCATCGTTATGGAGTTGATTGGGAACACGCAACAACGCCAATAACACGCTCATTCCAAGAAGCGATCGCGGGAAATCGCGGCGATAGTTATCTTCTCCTACTAGAGGGAGCAAACCATTTTTCTATCGCGCATCCGTTTGATTCTACGACAGGTAGACCTTTCTTAGATTTTCCTGCAACTCAACCGGAAGAGCAATTGCGGAATTTAATTGCTGAAGCAATTAATTTATTTATCGATGCGCACGTTCGCCATCAACTTAAGGCGCTGGAAACTCTCAATCGTTATTCAGTGTCTGACAATCCTTTAATTGCTGCATTTGAGCGCAAGTAGTTTGCGTACTTAGGTAAAATTTCCGACGTAAACACCGACAGCGCGCGCAGTTTCAACTAAATAGCTTTGAGGATTGACAAATAAGGGGCAATGTGATAGCACTTCTTGCAGAGGCACAGGGATAACTTGTCCATTTTGCCAAGCAACCATGCGATCATAGCGTTCTTGTGCGATTAAATCGACAGCAGCCTTACCAAAAGCTGTTGCCATGAGTCGATCCGCTGCTGAGGGAATACCGCCGCGTTGGATATGTCCGAGTACCGAAGCGCGAATATCAATGTGCTCTGTAAAGTAGCGACTGATTTGAGTTGTGATATATTGACCAATACCACAATCTTTGAGACTTGCAGCGTCACAACTTGGCGTTTCGGTTGCAGGTTTGGCACCTTTAGCAACAACAATGATCGCAAAGCGGCGATGAACGCGATCGCGCAAGTCTTGGATATGCTTGCAGATTTTTGCAATCGAATAGGAAATTTCGGGAATCAAAATGCAATCAGCACCACCAGCAATTCCTGCGTGGAGTGCCAAATGTCCCGAAGTGCGCCCCATAACTTCCACAACCATGACGCGATCGTGACTTGCGGCGGTAAACGTGAGACGATTTAAAGCATCGGTAATTGTGTTAACCGCAGTATCAAAGCCAATTGCCCGTTCGGTAAGCGCAACGTCATTGTCAATTGTTTTGGGAATTGCAACAATATTCCAGTTTCCTAAACGCGCCAAACGATGCAGAATTGCCAAACTACCATCACCACCAATCGCAATCAGTGCATTCAACGCTAAGGCGTGGTAACTTGCAACAATTGCAGTTGCCCGCGCGAGAGTATCACCTTTATTGATTGTTCCTAAAATCGTACCGCCCATACTCAGTAAAGGATCGATACCGCCTAAATCGAAGCAATGCAGATCTAACGGAATCGTTTGACGCTCCAGCAATCCTTGAGTTGCGTAGGGAATACCAAGAACCTCCCAATTATACGTAAGCCGAGCGTGGCTCACAACTGCGCGGATGACTGCATTAAGTCCAGGACAATCACCACCACTAGTAAGAATGCCAATTCGTTTTTGTCCCATTACTTTAACCGAAGTAATAAGATGACTCGTAGATACGCGCCCATTCTGGTTTGTAAGTTTGGAGCGATCGCACGTATTGCGCGCGTTCAAATGCACTTTGATCGGGGCAGTTTTGACGACTTAACATTCCTTGCAATTGCTGTACCGATTCATACTCGTGTTCCGTCATCCATTGCTCAAGTTCGCGTTCAATCACGTGGAGATGAAGGATACCATGCTGTAAGAGTACTGAACAAAGCATTGTCACATGAGCGCCTACCATCAGTAACTTAACCACATCTTGCCCAGTGTGAATCCCACTCGTTGCAGCTAAACCGGCGTTGATGCGTCCATACAAAATCGCAATCCAGCGTAGCGGTAAGCGCATTGCTTGGGGCGTGCTTAATAAAATATTTGGCTCAACGGCGAGAGTTTTGAGATTAATATCTGGTTGATAAAAGCGATTAAATAGTACCAAAGCATCTGCACCTGCATCATCACATCGCTTTGCCATATTCGCCATATTAGTAAAGTAGGGGCTAAGCTTAATCGCTACAGGCATTGACACCGATGCTTTGACTGCACGCAAAATATTGATATAAGTTTGTTCGATCTGTTCGCCTGTCACTTCCAAGTCGGTAGGAACATAGTAAACGTTGAGTTCTAGTGCATCTGCACCGGCTTGCTCAATTTGTCGGGCGTAGTTTGTCCAACCACCAACTGATGAACCGTTGAGGCTAGCGATAATCGGAATATCTACGTGTTCTTTGGCGCGACGAATGTGATTGAGATATTCTTCAGAACCAATGCGAAATCTTGCGGTCTGAGTACTTGCCGTACTGTGCGTGAGATCGTAGGCTTCTTGGCGTTGCGATCGCAGTTGTTCTTCAAAAAGCGAATGCAAGACAATTGCAGCTGCGCCTGCATCTTCCATGAGTTTGAGGTTATCAAGGTCTTCGGAAAGGGGCGAGGCTCCTGCTACCAACGGTGATCGCAGTGTTAACCCCATGTATGTCGTCGTTAAGTTCATACATCAAGATTGGATTTGTTAATGATACCGATTGACGGTTTAAGCAACTTATTTACCCATCTATTTATATAGAAAATTGGTGTGAGGAAATTGTGATGTTTTTCAAGAAGAAACGCGGCGTATGAATGCGATCGCGAATTTATTCACCGTTACATAAACAAATTCCACCTGCGTGGACTTATGCCAATTCTTTAAATTCCTCTGTTTGTGTAACCCTGACTGAGGTCTATTGCTGGCTCAGCGAACCGCGTACTAACATGACAGTGCATTTGGCACGGCTAGCGATTTCTGCGGGAATGTTGCCTTTAATTGCTTGTTGTAGTAGTCCCTCACGACTCGCACCCAGCATGACAACATCGATCTTGTCTTTCTCGATGACATGAAGAACGCCTTCAACTACCGAGGAAGCTTTCACCGGAGTTGCCACAACAGCACCAACAGAATTGCGTCGCCGAATTAAATATTGCAGCGCATTTTTTAAAACTTTCATGTCTAGCTGAGTTTCCGACAGTGGAAAAACCTGACATAAGCGAATATACGGAGCATTACTTGTATTAATTAAACCAGGAAGCAGTTCAACCGCAGCGTTGGCATTAGGACCACCTGCCATGGGAACTAGCCAGCGATTAAATTCTGGGGAAGCTTGAACTTGCAACAAAGTTCCCGCATCTGCATCTTGAATTGCTAAATCTTTACTAGAGTCACGGTTTTTGACACCTAACCCTGCACCAAATCTTACCAAAACAACATCACACGTCGCTTGCCGGATTAAAGTATCGACAACGTTGCCAAAAACTCGACCAGGAGTGATTGTTTTTCCTTTCCAACCCATTAATAATAGATCGATATGGCGTTCTTGTACTGTCTCTAAAATTGCTTGCGATACATCGTGTGCAACGCGAATTTGCGTATGGATGGGAATATTCCATTTGCGTGCCAAAATTTCAGCTTCGCGCAACAACCGCCGACTTTTTGTAGTACTCACTTCAGTTTCGGCGGGAGAACTGCGGCGAGGAACGAGAATGATTTGCACACACTCTAGTTCATAGTGACGTTCGCGGGCGATCGCGGTTGCTAAATGCAATAAGGAAACTGCTGTTTGAGGATTTGCTAAAGGAACGAGTAATCGACCTCTACCAATACTCGGCGATCGCGTTTGATACACGACATACGAAGGCTGCGGTTGCGGACCAATTTCGCGGTTTTTGCCATTGAGCTTATCTGCTTCTGCACGAATAATATCAGCCCGCGTGATAATCCCAATCAGTCTTTTATTTTCAACAACAGGTAAACGACTTAAATTAAACCGATCTAACCGATACAGCACCTCGCTTAAGCTATGCAAAGGATGCACTGTCACCGGCTGCGGTGTCATAATTTCGCTTAAAAGCATATCCCCAGGAAGTTCTAGTTCGCGTGCTTTCGCTAAATCTGATTGCGTAACGATTCCGACTAACTTACCTTCATCAACGACGGGAAAACCGCGATGTTGCGATCGCGAAAATGCTTGGATAGTTTCATCTAAACTCAATTGTGCGGCTAAAGTTTCGACGCGTGGTTGCATCACGTCTTTTGCTTTGAGTTCGATTAACAGTCCCTGAATCGGACCTTCTTTTTGCAGGCGAATGCCTTTTAATTCCAAAAGTTTGTCGTACAGTGAGCCTGGGGAAATTTTATCCGCAACCAGGTACGCTGTCACCGAACCGATCATCAGTGGTAACACCAAGTTGAAATCGGTGGTCATTTCAAACACAATGACGATCGCGGTAATCGGAACCTTGGAAACGACGCTAAAAAACGCTCCCATTCCTGTAAGCGCGTAGGTAGACGGCGAACCGAACCCAAATAGACTTTGTTCTGTGACACCAACAAGATAGCCCAGCGAGGAACCTAAGATGAGACTCGGTGCAAACAATCCTCCAGGTGCGCCCGAACCAAATGCAACAAGTGTTAAAATGAATTGCGCAACAAACGCGATCGCAGCTAAAGACCAATCTGCATTTCCGGTAATCAAAAACTCGCGCAAACCTGTATTATCGCGAAACGCAGCGGGTAGAAATGCGACGACTAAACCAGAAGTTCCACCTGCTACAGCCATTCGCAGTGGTAAGCCTATGTGCAGTTGGCTGTAAAATTTTGAGCTAGCAATGATGCCTCGGTTAAATAACGAGCCGAGTATTCCTGCTAAGAGTCCTAGCAACAAAAAAAACGGTAGTTCGGTGAGGGAGAAACTTGTCTGGGAAGCTGTTAAGACGAGATTTAATTGTAAAGTTCTTCCCCCTAGAATGCGCGAGACAACCGCACCGATAAACGAGGCGATAATTGCTGTACCTAGCGTTAAACCTGATAAGTCTTGCAGTAACTCCTCAATCACAAATAATACCCCTGTAATTGGGGCATTAAATGCGGCGGCTAACCCTGCACCGGCACCGGCTGCAATCATTTGTCGTCGATGTTCGGGAGATGTAGGAAACCAGCGGCTAAATTGTGCCGCTAAAGCTGCGCCGATATGAACGGTTGGTCCTTGTCTTCCGAGAGTTAACCCTGAACCTAAGGCAATTGTTGAGGCGATGAGTTTAACTAAA
The DNA here is from genome assembly GCF_001904655.1 of Chroogloeocystis siderophila 5.2 s.c.1. Lineage (NCBI taxonomy): Bacteria > Bacillati > Cyanobacteriota > Cyanophyceae > Chroococcidiopsidales > Chroococcidiopsidaceae > Chroogloeocystis > Chroogloeocystis siderophila. Next base: position 101,430 of record NZ_MRCC01000017.1, read on the forward strand.
GCTTCCCGCAAAGATAACTTCACAGGTGCATCTGCAAGACTTGCTTTCACCTGCGGAATTCCACTTCCTGATGCTTCGGGCGCTAACCGTTCTAAAAGAAACCCCGCAACGTATCCTAATCCAAATCCAATTCCTGGCAATATCAGCCAAGGTGGAGATAAATTAGCAGCTTGAACGCGCCATGCACCAATCCAACCAACTCCAACGCGCAGTAAGATAGCAGAAAACGCGGCAACTAATCCGATCAAACACGCTTCAGCGATCGCTAAACGCCGACGCGGTAGGAGCCATTTACGAAAGGGCTGAACTGACATTAAGTGCGAATGTAATAAACACTACTCACTAAAACCACGATAACCAAGAAGACCAGCTTTGGACGATGTTCGCAAGTTCAGTATAACCGCCTGCACCAGGGTGATAGCAGTCATTCGCTGCGGCTTCTTTGAACCAAATCGCTGAAGATTGCAACTGAGTAAAAATATCTAAATATGCAATGTCTAATTTTTGACAAACATCAGCATAGTGTGCAGATAAACACGCAATCCTATTGTTTTGTTCGCGCTCAGGCGTTGGTGGAGGTCCTACCATTAATACAGGAAACATTTGCTTTGCAGTACCAAGAATATGATATAAGTTCTCAATAGAAGTCGAACAATCTACACGAGTTTTACCATTTTCTAGCGTTGTGTCATTCACGCCAAATGAAAATACAATCTTGCTATCAAATTCTGGACTCAGGCGACAACTTACCTCGTCTAACCAGCGCTTTTTGAGTTCTGTACTCGTTTGCCTGCGAACTCCTAAATTGTAGTAAGTGATGTCATGTCCTTGTTGACAAGCCGCAGCACAAATTCTTCCTGTCCAACCTAGACACTCAGGATCGCTCGTACCATTGACAAAAGATTCACCAAAAAAGCAGATGCGTGTCATAAAAGGGGTGAGGAACGAGGGGCGAGGGGTGAGAAATCACATTTTTCGATTCTAATCTTCAACCTCTTCCTGTAGTTGATAATCCTTCAACAACAACAGACGGAGTGTAGCAACTCCCGTTCCAATCAGCATCGCCACCCAGTGCAACTAATTGTTTCAATGCTGTGTAAACATTACCCGCAACCATCGTATCTTTGACGCGTCCTAAAACTTGACCGTGTTTTACGCGGTAGCCTAAGTCAACATTGATGGAAAAGTCGCCAGAGATGCTACCACCACCACCCAACATTTGATCGACAATGATTCCATCATCGAGTTTGCGAATCAAGTCAAGAAGTGAACCCGAACCAGGCTGAATTAGTAAGTTAAACATTCCTGGTGTGGGGTAACTTCCCAACCCTGGGCGAAAGCCGTTACCTGTACTACTGATATTTAGTTGACGTCCGGTGGTGCGATCGCAGTAAAAATGTTGCAAAATACCATTTTGAATAAATACAACCCGTTGCGTAGGCGTACCTTCATCGTCAAACGGACAACTATATGGTCCCGCCTCAGGGTCTTGATATAAAGTGAGTACAGGAGAAATCACAGGTTTACCGATGCGATCGCTCCACGGCGAAGCCTTTTCCAGAACTCGCTTGCCATTTAACGCCGCTTGTAAAGTTCCCCATATCATATCCGCAGCTTTTGAGGTAAATAACACAGGAACTCTTCCTGTGGGGGATGCGACATTTTCTGTTGCCCAGTCAAGGCGTTGGATAATTTGCTGCGCAATTTTTTCTGGTTGTAAGCTACCGCGTTCAGTTTGTCCGTCAGAAACACTCAAAAAATCATCGCCACGTACCCACTCAGCGGATACATAACACCCCAACGTCGTATCAGTGTAGTAGCAATCTAAACCTAGCGAGTTAACTAATCGCGTCGTTTCAACATCACTATCCCACTCAGCACTAATCAAAACTTCAGGGTAAACATCCCGAATTAGGGCGATCGCTTGTTTTCCCCAGTCGATGAGTTGTTCGACACTTACTGCTTCGCCTAAGTCAGGATAACTAGGTTGCGAATGACTCTCAATTTCGATTGTTTCAGGTTCATTGAGTTGACTTAGTGCGATCGCGCGATCTACCAATGCTTGAGGTTCCACAGATCCATAAGCTACCGCGAGTCCTGGACGTCCGTTGCGCCACAACCGCAATGCGGTTCCTTCGGCTTGAGTACTTTCTAACTGCTTGAGGCGATTCGCTTCAAAAAAAATCGGTCGAGATAGCGATCGCGATTGATACACTTCAGCTACCTCAGCCCCTGCTTTTGTGGAGAGATCGAGTAATTGTTCTGCGAGTGATGATTGTGGCAAATTTTCAGAACCCATGAGCGATGCTGAGTGTGGAAGTGGTAATGAAGCATTAAGCACTAAGCGATTGGCGATCGCTGGTACTTTTATGGCTCTGCAACCAATTTACGGCAGATTGGGTTCTTGTAATAGCCAAAATCCTGCAAAAGCTTCTACCTCTGGGTTCGCTTGGACTGCCAAAAAGTGAACTCCGTTAGCTTGTTGTTTAGCATTTTCAAAACCTTTGGCTTCTGCAATCATCTGGGGATCTTTGAAACTAGCCAAGATCCAGCTTTCCGTCACACCAGTTTCTAAGAGGAGTTGCGGTGTTTCTTTGCTGTCAAACTTAATATTGGCTAACTCCAAACCCGACATCCACCCTGCTAAAGGCATAGCACGAGGAGATAACACGATCACTCCAGGAATTTTTGTTTCAGCTTTGACGCCTGCGATTTCTAGGGGAAAAGCTTCACCAAAACCAATTTCCCACTCTGGCATATCGGCAAATGTGGCAGCTTCTAGCGTCACAAACGCCCATTGTTGCCCGATTAAGGCATCGGGTAAACGTTGCGGTAGCGGCACTTCCATACGTACCGAAGGATTTGTCGCGGCTTGATATCCTGGTTCTTGTGGGTATACTTCCTCCATGCGTTGTTGCAGCCACTGATTTAACGCCAATGTCCGACGACTCGGTTGCGCGGGAATTCCTAAATCTTCGCAAGCTTTCGTAATCATATTGTTCATCTGACGACGAAAGAAGCGAAACTTGACAGGAGACACTCCCGCTTGTGCGATCGCTTCTTCTAACGCAGTGCGCAACCAAACTGAGTTAACCTGCGTACTCGGACAATATTTAGCGAAGCGAAATAGCGAATCCGGTTTGGTACGGATATCTGTGAGACTCTCGCATACTAAAACTTCCCAAATTTTTTTTTGGTTCTCATCCAAAATTGGACGTGAGTAGAAATCAATTTCCCAGATACTGCCCATGCCTTGCCGTCAAAATATGGCTACTTGATTATGATCGTACAAGGTAATGAAGCGATCGCGACTTCATGATAGCAGAATTGAGCCTACTGACTTTTCAGCAGTCATGTGCAGTAGTAGCAAGCTAGTAAACGGTACGTTGTTCGTTCCAATACTTCTGTTTGCTTTTAATCTCTGAGCCTACACTGCATTACCAATTACATGAATATTTTTTACAAAAACCCACATTTTTTTGAAAAAAAAGATGTCTGAGATTGTTGTCAGTAATTAGAAGCTTGAAGTTACAAATTCAAATGTGACAGAAATGCTTTCTTCCTTAATTCTGCGAAAAGTTTACGCATTCGAAACGCACTTTGTACAGATTGGGAGTTGTGAAATGACAGTCATCACAGCCACACACACCTTCACCAGTAACAATTTTGAAACCATCGAGACAGCGTTTAATATTCCTCGTCGGAGGATTTGTGTCTTTCCAACAGTACCATTACGCCTGAGAACTGCGTTTTTTACCACCGCGAACTCTAATAATGGTTGCATCAACTATGGTGGAACTGCCTCAATTGCTGTTCAACGGGTTCAAGCTAAGGGTTTTCCAGGTCAAACCATCCAGATTGAGCAGAGTCTTCCTATTGGAGAGTAACTATAATGATTACCTGTAGTAGCTCAAAAACATACCTGTTTCAGTTCCGCAACGCCCACTACTCAGTATACCGATGAACCAGTGTCGCACTCGCTTGATCTGTTGCTAGAACGATTAATTCACTAATATTAACGTGTGGCGGACGCGTGGTGCAGAAATAGACGATTTCTGCAACATCTTCGGCACTCAGAGGTGTAATTCCTTGATAAACTTTATTAGCTCGCTCGACATCGCCATGAAAGCGAACTTGACTAAATTCAGTTTTTACCATCCCAGGATCTACCGAAGTCACGCGCACTGGAGTACCAAGTAGATCCATTTTCATACCTTCTGAGAGGGCTTTGACTGCTGCTTTAGTTGCACAATAGACATTGCCACCAGGATAAGTTTGATGTCCTGCAATGGAACCAATGTTAATAATATGTCCACGCCCACGCTCGACCATTTTGGGAGCAAGCAAGCGCGTTATGTAGAGCAAGCCTTTGATATTCGTATCAATCATTTCTTCCCAATCTTGAATATCGGCTGTGTAGAATTTGTCTAAGCCTCGGCTTAAACCTGCGTTGTTAATTAAGATATCTATGTTGTGCCAAGGTTCAGGAAGCGATCGCAGTGCTGATTTGACAAAGGTGCGATCGCACACATCTAATTGCAAGCAATAAACTTGAGTACCATATTGCTTTAATTCTTGGGCTAGTTCTTCTAAGCGTTCTAAACGACGGGCTACGAGTACTAATTTGGCTCCTCCTTGCGCAAATGCTCTAGCACAAGCTGCCCCAATACCACTACTTGCTCCTGTAATGAGTACAATTTGGTCTTGAATTGAAGCCATGTTTTGTCATTTTCCTTCAGCTATATTTAATTTATAACGACGTCACCGCAAAATTGCTTTGATAGCAGGAGTCAGAGTTAAACTCCCCTCAGGGAAATCACTACGAGTTGCTATAATTTCCTAACTCTATTGACTAGGGCTTTTAAAGCATGATTACTATATCGTTTGCATAATTGCAAATGGTATTTTTTATTTTACCAACAGCTATTTAAAACTTGCTGTTATGTCATTATAATTTCTATTTCAATGAACTTAAAAAGCTGAATTAACTAATCTTTCGTCTCATATAACTAAAGATAAAGACAGGCAGGTGCCATGCTTCAATGGCAACTTTAGATAAAACAAAAAAACACCTGACTAATTTTTTTAACTCAGCTTAAATATGCTTTGGCTATCATAGCCTTCTTACCAATTTAAGTAAAGGCGATTACAAAGTTATTCTACTAATGTTCTACAAATTTATCTGTTGCTGCAATTAAAGCACTGCGAATTCCTGGTTCGCTCATCGAATGTCCTGCATCAGGAACAACAATAAATTCTGCCTCTTGCCAAGCCTGGTGTAACTCCCATGCTGAAATCATCGGACACACAACATCATAGCGTCCTTGAACAATCACAGCGGGAATGTGACGAATTCGACTGACATTGAGTAGCAGTTGCTCTTCAGAATCAAAAAAACCTTTGTTAATGAAATAATGGCATTCAATTCGGGCAAAAGCGTCTGCAAAATTACTTTCCCCAAAAGTTTGAATCAAATTCGGATCAGGATATAATCTACTTGTACTTGCTTCCCATATTGACCACGCACGGGCTGCTTTGAGCCGCGTTTGCGCATCAGAACTCGTCAAGCGCTTGTAGTAAGCAACAAGAAAATTATTGCGTTCAGATTCAGGAATTGGTTTAACGTATTCTTCCCAAGCATCAGGAAAAATGTTACTCGCACCGTCTTGATAAAACCAGTACAATTCTTTTTGACGTAACAAAAAAATCCCACGAAGAATAAGTTCTGTACAACGTTCAGGATGCGTTTGGCTGTAAGCTAAAGATAAAGTACTTCCCCAGCTACCACCAAAAACCGCCCAGCGCTCGATTTTTAAGTGTTCGCGTAATTTTTCAATATCACTGACTAAATCCCACGTTGTATTTTCACGCAGTTCTGCATGGGGCGTGCTTCTACCACAACCACGCTGATCGAACATGACAACTCGCCACTTTTCAGGGTGAAAATATTGGCGATAAAATGGCGGACACCCGCCCCCAGGTCCTCCATGAAGTAGAACTACAGGCTTACCCTGGGGATTACCTGACTCTTCGTAGTAAATCGTATGCAAGTCAGAAACCTTTAAGTTTCCTTCGTTGTAAGGTGCAACGAGTGGGTAAAGTTCTCGCATGAGAAGACAATTTGAGGAGGGATCAGAGGTTGGGGATCAGAGGTCAGCGCTTAATCACTGGGTATCACATGAGAAGTCAACGGTGATTAATTAGAAATCAGGAGACGAGTAGCGCAAACTTTGGTTCAGATAAAATCTATAACTCTAACCCCTGACCTCTGACCTCTGATCCCTTCTTCACAGTCTAATCTTTCTTCATCCAACTGAACATAGCGCGTAGATCTTTACCGACTTCCTCAATTGGGTGTTCGGCTTCTTGACGGCGCATCGCAATGAATCCAGGTTTACCCGCTTGATTTTCTAAGACAAATTCACGGGCAAATTGCCCTGCTTGAATTTCCTGAAGAATCTTGCGCATTTCTGCTTTGGTTTGTTCGGTAACGATTCTGGGTCCGCGAGTATAGTCGCCGTATTCAGCAGTGTTAGAAATGCTATCGCGCATTTTAGCTAAACCGCCTTCTACAACTAAGTCTACAATCAATTTGACTTCATGCAGACATTCAAAATACGCGAGTTCAGGTTGATATCCGGCTGCAACGAGTGTTTCAAATCCGGCTTTAATTAATGCACTCAAGCCACCACAAAGAACCGCTTGTTCGCCAAATAAATCGGTTTCCGTTTCTTCGCGGAAAGTTGTTTCAAGAATACCGCCGCGAGTTCCACCGATACCTTTTGCGTACGCCATGGCGCGATCGCGTGCTTGACCACTGGCATCTTGATACACTGCAAATAACGCAGGTACGCCTTGTCCTTGTTCGTATGTGCGCCGCACTAAATGTCCTGGTCCTTTGGGGGCGATCATCACCACATCTACATTGGCGGGTGGTACAACTTGACCAAAGTGAATGTTGAATCCGTGTGCGAAAGCAAGAACTTTGCCTTCAGCTAGATTCGGTTCAATTTCGTCTTTGTAGACACTTTTTTGCACTTCATCGGGTAGCAAAATCATGATAAAATCTGCGGCTGCGGCTGCATCACTCACCGAATGAACTTTCAACCCTGCGGCTTCGGCTTTTGCTGCTGACTTGCTACCTGGATACAGCCCAACGATGACATTCATGCCACTGTCTTTCAAATTTAAGGCATGGGCATGACCCTGAGAACCATAGCCAATAATGGCAATTGTTTTTTGTGCTAAAAGATCTAAGTTGGCATCAGTGTCATAATACATCCGAGCCATAGGGGCAACTCCTTCGGTCAAGTGTCTAAATTACTGCAAATTTTTTATCTTACCCCAAAATGGGCAGCCTAATTCTGGTTAGTAACAACTCTTCAATTCTTCAACTACAAATTAGACTTAACTCTACAGAGTTAAACCTATTATGAATTACGCATTTGTAGGCTTAAGCCTACGGCAAATTACGAACTACAAATTATTCTCGGCTATTGTGCTGTGTAACCACCATCAATGACTAGTTCTGCACCTGTCACAAATTTAGACTCGTCAGAAGCTAGATAAAGAATACCATAGGCAATATCATCTGAATCGCCCATATGTCCTATCGGATGCAAACTATCTAACTTTTGTCGTGCAGTCTCAACATCACCTTGCTGTTTGAGAAAAGTTTCTACCATTGGTGTCCAAATAAAACCAGGATGCACTGAATTGACACGAATATGATTTTTGGCATATAACAAGGCATCGGTTTTACTCATTAACCGCACTGCACCTTTTGATGCATGATATGGTGGACTATCTGCCGCACCAACCAGTCCATAAATTGAAGAAAAATTGATAATACTGCCGCCGCCAGCATTTATCATTGCTGGAATTGCATATTTGGTACAGAAAAAAACACCATTGACGTTAACTGCCATTAAAGAATTCCATTCTTTTTCTGTAATCTCATGAGTAGGTTTGTTAACTCCAGAAATTCCAGCATTATTTACTAAAACATCAATTTTTCCCCACTTCTGGAGAACTTCTGTGAAGACTTTTTCGACTTGTGTTTCTTGAGAAACATCTAAATGCCAGTATGCTGCTTTGCCACCCTTGTTTTTAATGTCTTCTACAAGCGTTTTACCTTCGGCGTTCAAAATATCTGTTACTGCAACTTTAGCGCCTTCTTTTGCTAATAAAACGCAGGTGGCTTTACCGATACCTGCTGCACCACCTGTGACAATAACGACTTTGTCTTTGACTCGATTCATGATAGATGCTCCTATGGTGTTGGATTATCTGGAAATAAAGAATATGATGAACTTGTTCGACTTGTTGTAAAATCTTTTTTTTGAAACGAACCACATTGGCGCAGCCTTCCCATACAGTAGGCACGAAGAACGCAAAAGGAAGAGATATAATAGATTGCTGTATCACTTCATAACTAGTATTTCAAGAAATCAGATTTAGTTTTGGTTTTGAATCTGTTGTGGAAATTTAGAGAATTGGTGATGTAGTCATTTGATATGACGGCACTTCCTTTGATATTCCTAAAAACTCAACTTGTTCAAGTGTGCCGTGGAAAGATTCATAATATTGGTCTGTACCAAACCAATAACCTAGAATGACTTGTGAAGGAATGGTATAACCACCGAAGTTGTGTTCTGCTGGAAATTCACCACCCATAGGAATGTAAGTCCAATCAATATCTTTTGCAAGATCGCTCCAACGTGGGAAAGAAAGTTTTATGGGCTTACCGTTAGTATCAATTGTTAAAGTTAGCGTCACTGGTTCGCCGTTAGCTTTTAAACTTGCTTGAATTGTGTTTTCGTCAATTGCTTGCCAAGTTACACCATTTTGGGGAAGTAAGACTGAAGGTAGCCAGATATATTCTGCTACTAATCGCCCCATGCTAGAGCGAGTGATGTTAGGATTATGCGCATTGATCAGGGGTAAAAGTCCCCAGAGTGCAAATTGCACTCTGGCTATACCATTAGCATAGGAATCAGCTCCTTTAAATTGCAACAAACCATGACCAATTGTTGCTTGCCAAACAAAGCCTTTCACTGAAATAATTTCTTCGGCTTGCATTGGTAGCCAAGGTTGATCTTGCCCCATTCTCAAGCTACCACTCATTTTGAGACGTACGGAAGTTGCAAGGGGTGTTCCTGGAGTTATAGCGTGTAAAAAGTAGCGCTGTACGGGTGCAGGTAAGGTTGCAATCATTTCTTGGGTAAAATACTTACCTTCTGGTTGAGTTTCTAGCGATTGCCAAATTTGGTTTAGCTGTTGTTTTTGTCTGAGTTGCAAAGTCGCAACAACAAATGCGATCGCTCCTAAGGCACCGATACTCAAATAAACTGTAGTTAACATCTCTCTTGCCTCTTTGATGGTTTGAGTTCCTAAAAGTTCTTGTCACCATCTCTGCGTACATACTAAGTTAGGAAAATATCATGAGGAATTTGTGAGGCGAAGGTACAAACTACTATGAAAATCTATCTATTGATGAGTTCTCGCATTCTTGAATTTGCGTTACGGTCACAAGTAAAGACTTTTGCTGCTGTAGCTTTATGGATACCAACGCACAATCCCAACCGCCTTTTAATGAAACTAATGAGGATACACCGGAAATTGGTGGTGGGTTACCTGTAATTGAGTATTGGGCAAAGCATACGCTATCACCGGAAGGTTCAAAGCTGTGGAAAACGCTGTTTCATCATAGTGCTTGTTTATCCTGTTCTTGGGGTACAGGTGGGCAAAAGGGTGGATTTACGAACGAAGTCGGTGAAAAGTTGCAACGTTGTATGAAAAGTGTTGAAGCAATTTCAGCCGAAATTCAGCCTCCGGTTCCCAAACATTTTTTTGAAACGCATTCAATCGCCGCGCTGCAACAATTATCTTCGCTAGAAGCCGATCGCTTGGGAAGACTGAGTTTTCCGGTGATTTTGCGCGCGGGAAGTTCGCACTACGATCGCATTTCTTGGGATGAGATATATGCGATCGCTACCACCGCTTTTCAGAAACCACCCGAACGCGTTGCGTCTTATAGTTCGGGGCGTGGTTCTAATGAAGCGGCGTTTTTACTACAACTGATGCTGCGAACGCTCGGTTCTAATAATCTCGCAGATTGTTCAGATTTGTGTCATGCACCTTCCACAACCGCACTCAAAGCGATGTTTGGCACAAACACCTCAATTGTCAGCCTAGAAAGCTTGAAACAAGCAGATTGTGTAGTATTGGCAGGCGCAAATTCTGCATATAATCATCCTCGTTTGATGAATGAGTTGATTAAAATACGCGATCGCGGTGGTAAAGTCATTGTCATTAATCCGGTGATGGAAATCGGGTTAGTGAAATTTGGTTCGCCTGCATTTCCTGTCAAATCTTTGATTCCTGGTTCGGAAATTGCTTCGCTGTATCTTCAGCCGATTCCTGGTAGTGATGTCGCATTGTTTGTTGGTATCCAAAAAGCGTTAATTGAAAAAGGATACATCGATCAGGCGTTTCTCCAAGCACACGCTGAAGGATGGGAAGCTGTCATAGAAGACGCGCGATCGCTTTCTTGGGAAACTATCACCGCCACTTGTGGTGTCTCGCAATCAGAAATTGAAACAGCCGCAACAATCATTGGCACATCAAAGAATGCTGTCTTTGGTTGGGCAATGGGAATTACGCAACATACCAACGGCGTTGATAATGTTTATAGCATTGCAAACACGGCATTAATTAGCGGTCAAATTGGCAAAATGGGAGCCGGAGTGATGCCTGTACGCGGACATTCTAACGTGCAGGGCTTTGGTTCTATGGGTGTGACAGTCAAACTCAAAGAAGAAATTAAGCAGGCTTTAGAACAGCTTTTAGGGCGATCGCTCAACTTACCACAAGGCTATCATACCCGCGATCTCATCGAAGCCGCTGACGCAGGTAAGGTAGACACGCTGATTTGTGTTGGTGGTAATCTTTATGGTGCAAATCCTGACTCGACACAAGCAAAACGCGCGTTAGGCAATATCGACACCATAATTTATCTTGCTACTAAACCAAACATCGGACACTTTCACGGACTCGCAAAAACAAATACAATCATTATTCCTGTCCTCAATCGTTTTGAAAATCCGCACAAAACAACAGTTGAATCAGGTAACAACTTTGTGCGACTCAACGACGAAGGTAAAACGCATTTAAAAAATGCCGATCTAATTTCAGAAGTAGAGTTTTTAACCGAACTTGCACATCGATTACTCAGTGACTATCCTGTCGAGTGGCGTAAGATGCAAGATACGCGCTATGTACGGCAACTCATTGCTAGAACTATCCCAGGATACGAAAAAATTGCAACTATCGATGACACCAAGGAAGAATTTACTATTTCTGGGCGGATTGTTACCGAACCCCGCTTCAAAACTCCCTCAGGAAAGGCAAAAATGTTCGCAACACCACTGCCTAAACTTATCCTACCCGCACCCCAAGATTTTGGAGTTGAATCTGATAACTGTCTCGTTCTCGCATTGATGACAGGGCGCAGCTATTCACAACACAACACCGTTGTTTACAAAATTGGCGATCGCTATCGCGGAATGCCTCATCGCCACTGCATTCTGATGAACCGCATCGATGCTGAGAAAATAAATTTGGCACAAGGCGATCACGTTACGGTACAAGGTGACGCAGGTAGGTTAGACAACATAGAAGTCATTTACGGCGCAGTGCGAGAGGGCGCGGCGTTGATGTTTTATCCTGAAGTGAATGTTATCTTCAAGGCAAAAACCGAGGCGCGATCCGGTACACCTGCTTACAAGCGAGTGCCAGTGGTTGTTTATCCTAATTAGGATCTAACTAAGTAATACTGCTTACATACTTCGGCTACCTTGTCAACCCCTACTCATCCGAACGATAGATGTCCGATGCTACAGGAAAAAATACACTATAACCAGTGGCATCTATAGTTTTGTGGTTATCTAACGCAAGATGAATAAACTTTTGAATAATAGACTTTACTTGTGGGTAGGTGTTATTTCCTTTCTCGTGCTGTACTGGGTTGCAGCTAATGTATTTTTGTAAATAATTAAGCGGTGAAAATCGTACCTACACAAACGAAACCTATCACCTGTTGTACCATCCCAGTAGTTGGATATGCAATCGTAGCGAAAACCATCGACGTGATATGTTTCCAGCAAGTGATAATTAACTGTATAGAAAAAATCTTGGGTAAACTGACGATTAAAATCAGTACTTTCGCCGAAATAGTCTTTAACAAAGTTCCCATAAATGGATTTTCACGATAACCTAGCTGGCGATAAACGTAACTGTAAGGAAAGCTGTCACTAGTATGACCATAAACTGCGTCTAAAATTACCGCAATCTTTAATCTTTCTTTGATGTGCAGCATCGATGAATCGTTGTAAATCTTTGCGATTACCAAATCTTTCATCGACTCCAAAGTAACCAATCGGTAAAAATCCCCAATCAACTGTCATACCGACATGAGAAACTGGCATGACTTCGATACAATTAATACCTAAATTGGCTAGATAATCAAGCTGTGCGATCGCACCATCAATATCACCGCCAAACTCGGTAATCATGAGTTCATACAGAATCAAATCATGCAAGGCTGGAGTTTTCCACTCATTTTCTTCTATACTCCATTCGTAAGGTTGATATCCTAGTGTAAATGCAGAAAGTTTACCAACGCCAAATTCTCTAGCGAAAGGATCAATAATCCAGTCGATTTCTATGCGATCGCGATGTCTTAAGCAGTAGCGATAAACATATTTATCTTCGCTTCCCCACGTTAATTTCGGATGTTTTCTTTGTATAAACGCCTCGCTTTTAATATCGACTTTAACCGACCAATAATCACCGTGTTCTGCATCAACTGAATGTGTTAATTCAAACTCATGCGGAGGAATATCTTGGAGAAACTGATCTTTCTCGTGAATAATTTTTAACCACAGTTGATATACGTCACTCGCAGATACCCAAGGAAGAAACAACCCAAATTCGACAACGCCATCAGCAAGTTCTCTAGCGCCTAGCTTATCTACCAAATCTCTATGCAGTTTTTCGGAAGATCCTTCAAAAATAAGCAACTTCATTCAAGACTTTAAATTATGTTTGTCTACACAAATTTAATATTTGTAAGTAGGTTTAACCGAAAAATAGCTTATCCATTGAAACCGTAACTACAAAAACACAGCTTATCTTTACAAGTTTTCATAAGCCTTATCTTAGTTGGAAGCATGTCACCTTTGCACTAAGTAGAAATGCTTAAGGAGGGCTGGAAAAGTTAGGCTATATCGGCGAAAATCGAAGCAATCTACTCCCCAGACAAAGCCATAAAACCTGAACAACAGCAAGCCCTCAAATGATATTCTGTAAGAGTGAAGCATTTATAGCAATGTTACCCGTAAGTGCTATTATTCTTACAGGTCTAGCTAAACAATATTCTTTTTTTCTCAACCAAACTACATCAAAGTTTTAAAAATTCAATGTTCTTCAAAAATTTTTTTTTACTCTTTCGCTGTTTTCGCAGGTATTTTTTCTGTTCTTTTACTTGTTTCATTACTTCCCAGAAGATGGGAAACTTTTTCTCAAGAAGAAGATGTAACAATTTGTGTCAATCAAGTTGGTATTCATACTAATATCATTATACCTGTACAGAATAATATTTATAATTGGCAACATTTTTTAAATCTTAAAGAAATTGGTAAACAGCCTTCAGGAAATTATCAATACCTCGGTTTTGGTTGGGGCGATCGCGACTTTTATCCTACAAATCCTAGTCAAATTCAGGAAATCGTTTCCCTTGGGATACAAGCTCTATTCTTCTCCCGTGGGTCACTTATGCGAGTAGAAGGGTATCCAGAAATACCCCAAAGTCATGATATTCACTGTGTAGGAGTCAATACCTCAAACTATCTAAACACTGTACACTTTATTCAAAACTCTTTTGAATTAACTCCTCAAGGACAAACAATATTATTCGTGCGTAGTGATGAATCAGACGCTAGCTATTATGAGGCAAAAGGTCATTATTCACTTTTAAGAAATAGCAATAATTGGACTGCCGAAGGATTAAGACAAGCAAACATCAACACACCTCTATGGGCTGGAATTCCGCAAGCTGTTATGTTTCATGTAAGCAGAAATCCTAATTAGTTACTATTTTTTATTTATAACAATTCGAATTGTTTAGGCAAATCTCTTATTATTTCTTTCCTTAGTGGTACAGAAAACTCTGTCGTCTATGGTCAATGGTTTGAGAAGGAGAACGTCACCACTTACGAGAACTCAATGCGAGCGTCTTGGACTTGCTGGTAGTGCTTCAAGGCATAGGCTTTGGGAGGGTTTCGCTGGGGCAGTGGGGTGAAAGTAGGCAATCTCAGTCGCTGATAACACTGCCGAGCAATCGCTCAAAGCCCCAGTTGCAGAAAACTCAACCTCCGCTTACTGTGCGAGTCGACTTGAGAAAGGCATCTGTCAAATGTCAAATATCCTGACTGAATCGCGTCAATTATGTTGACCGCTTGAAGCCACGCGAAGAGGACTGTTGCACAGCAGCTGGCTTGCGGAAAGATTCGGCTTGGATTTCCAGAATCACAGCATGATGGACTAAGCGATCTACCGCAGCGACAGTCATAGTAGAGTCAGCAAAAATCTCATCCCAAGAACTGAAAGGGTGATTGGAAGTAATGAGCAAGCTCTTAATTTCATATCGATGAGTAATCAACTCAAACATCACCGAGGTTTCAGATTCGGACTTTTTAACATAGCCAATATCATCAACAATCAACAAATCATACTTATCGAGCTTAAGCAGTGCTAATTGGAGTTGAAGGCGGCACTAATTCGCTCTCCCATACCTCTAATAACGGGTCTGAGCGCGTCCGCCAGTCATGGGGTCGCCCCCTTTGTGGTTGATGTTTACCCTTTTCTATGCGTCTGCCACTACGAATAGATAGCCCCGCTTTTGCTGCACGCAGGAAACGGCGGCAGCCAGCTTCTCTCTCATGTATAGTTGAACCTGAATTGAATTGATTCGTTTCCCAGACACCAGACAGGTTGTTAATTGACATTAATTGACGTTACCTAGTGTCTTTCATTTAGGTGTCTATTGCTTTGGGTAAATCTTTTTCCCTCAACCAGGTGAGCTAGTCAAGTTAATTGTCGTCACTCGGTCTATTTAATTGTCGTTCAACACAAAATAAGGCGTTGCGGAAAGAGTAATGATATTTTTGCCAAAAAAATGGAAGAATGAAATGC